>NZ_JAJDNA010000108.1 GCF_022340925.1 Thiocapsa sp. | reverse complement strand
CACCGCCATTCCGCTTTTGGATACGCTCAGTGTGATGGGTCGGCGGATGCTGCAACGCACGTCCCCGTTCAAGGCGGATCGCGCCCATCTGCATCATCTGCTCGCACGCATCTTCGGGAGCACGCGTCAGTCACTCATTCTGATGTTGTCCGTTGCGGCCGCGCTCGCCGCTGTGGGTGTGGCGGGGCGGATACTGGGGGCCCCCTCGCCGGTCATGTTCTACGCGGGGATCCTGGCATTCGTGGCCTATCTGGTCTTCCTGCGCTCGGCGCAGCGGCTCCACCGCTCGGTGCGGCGGCGCCGTCGTCAGCTGGCGGTGGAGGCGGTCTGAGGCATGACACGGGCGTCTGATGTCGAAGCGGGGGTGTCGGGCCGCCCCTACTGGTACCTGGTCCAGTCCAAGCCGCGCCAGGCCGAGCGTGCCGAGACGAACCTGGTGCGCCAGGGGTACCAGGTCTTTCACCCCCGGCTGCGGGTCGAGCACATCCGTCGGGGGCGCCGGCTCGCCGCGGAAGAGTCGCTGTTTCCCAACTATCTCTTCATCCGCCTGCAGCGCTGGGTCGACAACTGGTCCCCCCTGCGCTCGACGCGCGGGGTGGCACGCCTGGTGGCGTTCGGCAGCGAGCCGCTGCCCGTCGATGACGACCTGATCGAGGAGATCCGCCGCCGGCTCGACGAGCGGGCGACCGAGCCGGCTCTGCAGACGGGTCAACGGGTGCAGATCGTCGAGGGACCCTTCCGGGGTCTGGATGCGATCTTCAAGGCGCATCAGGGCGAGCAGCGTGTCCAGCTCCTGATCGAGCTCCTGCACCGCCAGGTCAGTCTGACCCTGCCGCTGGGCAGCATCCGCCGCTCTGCCTGACCCGCTCCCCGCGGGGCAAGCCGCGTCGCGACCGCGATGCGGGGCGGCCAACCCTGCCGCCTCTGGCCCTCCGCTCGCGCGGATCGGGTGTCCTGCGCCCGAAACCGGGCGGTCCACCGCATAGACGCGCTGGAGGCAGGGGCGTCGCTGACCGATCCCCTCTGTCTCAGCGGCCCGTCGGGCGTCGTGTCATCCGCGGAGTCCACGCCTGGTCAGGCACCCGGGCTTGGGCACGCCCCCGCCACTCCCTGCCAGGGCAGGCGGTGCCGGGCCGGTCAAGTGTGACCGTCATCCCGGCAGGGAATGCCGGGATCCAGCGGCCAGGGTCGGCCGGCGTCGCCCATCGGCGCGTCGTCGGCGCACCCGCTGCCCATCCGCCACTGCCCTGGCACTGCCCTGTGGCCCGGACGCGCTGCCTTAATCGGCGTGCCCGGCGCTGCGTGACGGGCGGCCCCTCGGGCAAGCGTGTCCGCACGGGAATCCCGCGCTACTGGCAGGCCTCGCACTCCGGGTCCAGGATGGAGCAAGCCGAGGGGGCCGCGCCGTTGCCCTTCCCGTTGGGCTTGGTCTTCTCGAGGGAGAGGTAATTCCCGCCGACTGCGCTGAGGCGGTTGGCCTTGCTCGCGTCGTCCATGGTGGACTTCTCCACGTGGGTGGCGCCCATGGAGCGGAGGTAGTAGGTCGTCTTCAACCCGCGCACCCAGGCCAGCTTGTAGAGGTTGTCGAGCTTCTTGCCGCTCGGCTCGCGCATGTAGAGATTGAGGCTCTGCGCCTGGTCGAGCCACTTCTGACGGCGGCTGCCGGCCTCGACCAGCCAGCGGGGGTCGGTCTCGAAGGCGGTCGCGTAGAGCTGCTTGAGATCGTCCGGGATGCGGTCGATCTGCTGCACCGAGCCGTCGAAGTACTTGAGGTCGTTGACCATCACGGCGTCCCAGAGACCCCGTTCCTTGAGGTCGGCGACCAGGTAGGGGTTGACGACGGTGAACTCGCCGGAGAGGTTGGACTTGACGAAGAGGTTCTGGTAGGTCGGCTCGATCGACTGACTCACGCCGACGATGTTGCTGATGGTGGCGGTTGGCGCGATCGCCATGCAGTTGGAGTTGCGCATGCCGAGCGTGCGCACGCGCTCGCGCAGGCCCTCCCAGTCCAGGGTGGACCCGGTGTCCATCTGCAGATAGCTGCCGCGGGCCTCCTGGAGCAGCCGGATGCTGTCGATCGGGAGGATCCCGCGGCTCCAGAGCGAGCCTTCGAAGCTCTGGTAGCGCCCGCGCTCCTCCGCGAGATCGGTGCTGGCGCGGATCGCGTAATAGCTCAGGGCCTCCATGCTGAGGTCGGCGAACTGCACCGCCTCCAGGCTCGCGTAGGGGATGCGCACCTTGTAGAGGGCATCCTGGAAGCCCATGATGCCGAGCCCGACCGGGCGGTGGCGCAGGTTGGAGCTGCGTGCCTGGGGGACGTTGTAGAAGTTGTAATCGATGACGTTGTCGAGCATCCGCATCGCGGTGCCGACGGTCTTCTGCAGACGTGCGGTGTCCAGACCCTTCTCGGTGACATGGGCGGCCAGGTTCACGCTCCCCAGGTTGCACACGGCGATCTCCGTGTCGTTGTTGTGGAGCGTGATCTCGGTGCACAGGTTGGAGCTGTGCACGGTGCCCACGTGCTGGTTGGTGTAGCGCAGGTTGCAGGGGTCCTTGAAGGCGATCCAGGGGTGGCCGGTCTCGAACAGCATGGCCAGCATCTTGCGCCAGAGGTCGACGGCCTTGATGCGCTTGCTGACCTTGAGCTCGCCGCGCTCGGCCCGTTCCTCGTAGGCCAGGTAGGCCTGCTCGAACGCCAGGCCCGTGAGATCGTGCAGGTCCGGCGTCTCGTCCGGCGAGAAGAGGGTCCAGTGCTGGTCCTCGGCGACGCGCTTCATGAAGAGGTCGGGCACCCAGTTGGCGGTATTCATGTCGTGGGTGCGGCGGCGGTCGTCACCGGTGTTCTTGCGCAGCTCGATGAACTCCTCGACATCGATGTGCCAGGTCTCGAGATAGGCGCAGACGGCGCCCTTGCGCTTGCCGCCCTGGTTGACCGCCACCGCCGTGTCGTTGGCCACCTTGAGGAAGGGCACGACCCCCTGGCTCTTCCCGTTGGTTCCCTTGATGTGGGCGCCCATGCCGCGGACCCGGGTCCAGTCATTGCCCAGTCCGCCGGCGAACTTGGACAGGAGCGCATTGTCCTTGATGGCGCTGTAGATGCCGTCGAGGTCGTCCGGGACCGTGGTCAGATAGCAGGAGCTGAGCTGGGGCCGGAGGGTCCCCGAGTTGAACAGGGTCGGGGTCGAGCTCATGAAGTCGAAGCTGGAGAGCAGCTCGTAGAACTCGACCGCACGCGCCTCGCGGTCGATCTCGTTGATGGCCAGGCCCATGGCGACGCGCATGAAGAAGGCCTGGGGCAGCTCGAAGCGGGTCCCCCCGGCCGTGTGGATGAAGTAGCGGTCGTAGAGGGTCTGCAGCCCCAGGTAGGTGAACTGCAGGTCGCGCTCGGGCCGCAGCGCGGCGCCGAGGCGGGCGAGGTCATACCGGGCCAGTTGGGGATCCAGGTGCTCGAGGTCCACGGCGCGCCGGATGTAGGCCGCGAAGGCGTCGCCGTAGCGCTCCGCGAGATCGGCCTGGGTCTCCACACCGACGGCCAGCCCGAGAAAGCCGAGGGCCTCGCGGCGCACGACGTCGAGCAGCAGCCGGGCGGCGACCTGGCTGTACTGGGGATCCTTCTCGATCATGGCGCGCGCGGACATCACCAGGGCCTGTCCGACGTCGGCCTCGCGCACGCCGTCGAAGAGGTTGCGCAGGGTGTCGTTGAGGATCGCCGGCGCATCGACGGCATCGAGGTCGCGACAGGCCTCGTCGACCAGTCGCGTCATCCGCTCCACATCCAGGGGGCGTGTGCTGCCATCGGCGAGGGTGACCGCGAGCGGGTGGGCGCTCTCGGCCGGTGCGCTGGTCGCGGCCCGCTCCGCGCGCTCGCGGGCGCGCGCCTCGCGGTACAGCACATAGTCGCGCGCGACCTTGTGCTCGCCCGCCCGCATCAAGGCGAGCTCCACCTGGTCCTGAATGTCCTCGATATGGACGGTTCCGCCCCCCGGAAGACGCCGGGTCAGGGCCGCGGTCACCTGATCGGTGAGCTCCCGCACCCGGTCGTGGATGCGGCTGGAGGCCGCCGCCGAGCCGCCCTCGACGGCGAGGAAGGCCTTGGTCATGGCGACCATGATCTTGTTGGCGTCGAAGTGTGTGACCTTGCCGTTGCGCCGGATGACCTGGACCTTGCCGGGGGTGTGAGCGGTGATCTCCTGTCCCGTGTCGGCAGGTGGCTGGTGCAACGAAGCGGCGGCGTCTTCACCCGACGTGGTCTGTGACAGTGATGGGCTGGTGGCAGACATGTCTCCTCCTAAGATCTGGTGTGTGGGCGGCACGGGATGCAGGGCACTGTGAGTGGAATACCCGCCAGTCACAATATATATCCAAGCAAGGATCCGTCAACCACAATATCTTGTGTAAAAAACGCCTGAAAAGCTGTTGATAGGTTGTGGACGACCGGGGTGCCCCGCGGCACGGTCCTTCGCACGGGCCGCATGGCTGCTGGGATGGCGGCGGTCCGGGACGACGGCGGCCTGTGGGCAGCGGCGCGTGGGGCACCTGGATCCCGCGGGTGGGTCGGCTCCGCGAAAGCGGGTCGGAATCGATCGCTTGCATCAAGCAACCAAGCGTTCAACGGCCTTTTCTAGGATAATCGCGGGAGCTGCGGGTCTGCGGCGCGCATTCTCGTGTCCGCGACCTGATCGACAACAACGCGAATGGAGGGATGGTCCAGATGAAAGTCAGAGACGTCATGAGCCGGTCGGTGCGTACGGTGAAACCGGAGACCAAGATCGCGGAGGTGGCCTCCCTGATGTGTCTCTATCGCTTCCACGGTCTGCCCGTCGTCGACGATGAGGACCGACTGGTGGGGATCATCGCCGAGAAAGATCTCCTCCACAGCCTGTTCCCGAAGCTCGATAAGCTGATGTCGGAGGGGATGCATTCGGTTGACCTGGACAAGGAGATGGCGCGCTACTCCGAGATCCTTGCCATGAGCACCGCGGATCTGATGACCCCCAATCCGGTCACGGTCGACCCCGAGATGCATGTGCTGCGCGCCGCCACCGTCATGGTGCGGCACAACTTCAGGCGGATCCCGGTTGCCGAGGGTGGGCGCGTCCTGGGGATGCTCAGCATCGGCGACGTCCACAAGGCCATCTTCCAAGCCAGCGTGACCAGCGGCCTGACGGGCGCCTGAGCGGACGCGCCCCGTCGGGTCGCGCGTCTGGGCGGGGTCTCCGCGCTGCCCCTTGGGCGGTGAGCCCGCTGCGGTTGCCACACCTCCCGGCCAGGGAATATTCTGGCGGCGACGAGGGGGGCAACCCGGCGAGGGTGGTCCGCCGGCCTGCTTCAGGCTGGATCCTGCGCGGGCGTCCAGGGAGCGATCGCGCACGCGTCGCGACCAAGGGCGGGCGGCCGCCTCGACGGCGTCGTGCCGATGGAGCCGGCCGTTTCGTTCGGGAATCAACTACCCTGTGGTCAGGCCCCGGTCCTGACGCCTGTGTCTGGAGGTCAAGATGCCCAACCGAGCGATCGCGATTGGTTTGTCGATCGGCCTCTTCGGCTCCGCCTGGTGCGTCGTCTCGATCCCGGTCCGTGCCCAGGATCCGGCCGCCATCGCTCGGGCGGAATACGATCAGGTCCTGTCGCTGACGCCGGACCTCGACAACGGGCGCGAGGTCTATCTGACCTGTGCCGTGTGTCACCGCCCGGAAGGCTGGGGGACGCTCGACGGGACCTATCCGCAGATCGCCGGTCAGCTGCGCACCGTGATCATCAAGCAGCTCGCCGACATCCGGGCGCGCAATCGCGACAACCCGCTCATGTATCCCTTCTCGGTGCCGCGGATCCTCGGCGGTCCGCAGAGCCTCGCCGATGTCGCGGCCTACGTGGCAGCGCTTCCCATGACGCCCCGGAACGGCGTGGGCCCCGGGGTGGATCTGGACCTGGGGGGGCAGATCTATGCGGAGCACTGTGCCAGGTGCCACGGAGAGGCCGGCGAGGGGAACGAGTCCGAGCACATTCCGCTGGTCGCCGGGCAACACTATCCCTACCTGATGCGCCAGTTCGACGCGATTCGCAGCGGCCGACGTCACAACTCGGACCCGAAGATGGTCAAGCAGATCGACGGCTTCACGCCGCGCGATCGGGCCGCCGTGCTCGATTACACCTCGCGCCTGCGTCCGCCGGCGGACAAGCTGGCGGAGGCGGGCTGGACCAACCCCGATTTCCCGGCCTATGTCCGCGACCCGATGGGAGCCACACCGACCCCTCCCTTCCCGCCGGAGTTGCTGGAGGCGCCGCCCCCGCCCGGGCCGCCGGACTACCCGGTCGTTCCGCCGGCCCAGCCGCTTCCCGGCGAGTCGCCCTGATCGTCCCAGTGCGGGCTTGAGCGACGACAGCCAGCCCGGAGCGATCCGACGAGGGATGATCGCTCGCGGCTGGCCGCCCGAGGGGACCTTGAAGGATGGTCTTCCCGGCAATTTCTCAACACGCCGAGCGACAGCGCGGGTTCCGCTGTTCTTCATTCTCAGTCGCTTGGGTGACTGAGCATGGCGCGGCATCCTCGCCCCGCACGGGCACCTTGAACTGTCCAAGGTGCCGTCAGGCCAGCTCGACCCGATTGCGCCCGCCCTGTTTCGCCTGGCAGAGCGCCTGGTCGGCACGACGGATCAGCTCCTCGAGCGGCTCGTGGGGGTGTCTTATCGCCACGCCGAGGCTGGCCGTGACCGACAGCTGATGCCCGGCGGGGGTCTCGAACGGGTGGTGCTCGACGGCGGCGCGGATGCGCTCCGCATAGTCCATCGCCCCGAAGGCCGAGGCACCGACCAGAAAGAGGATGAGACCCGCTCCGCCGAAGCGCACCGGGATATCGGTGTTGCGGATGCGATCTCGCAGGATCTGCGCCACCTGCCGCAGGACCGCATCCCCCGCGGCCCGGCCATGGGTGTCGTTGACCCACTGGAGGTAATCGACATCGATCATGACAGCCGCCACCTGCGCCGCCTGGTTACGGTCGTGGACGCTGCAATGACGTTCCATCACGTCCTGCATGTAAGGGCGCGTGAACAGTCCGGTCAGCGGATCACGGATGGAGCGCTGATAGGCGTCCTGCCGAGCGCTCTCGGTCGCGCCATGGTCGAGCAACGTCTGGGTGATCTCGCGAAGCCGCTCATTGAGGCGGGAGAGCCGCCGGGTGTCGGTGGGCGCGCCGGACAGCAGGTCGATGCCGCATCCGAGATGCCTGAGGGCCTCGATCGCGGAGGGGACCAGTCGCTCCGGGATCAAGGGGCCCTGGTGCGGTGCGATGGCCTTGATCGGGTGCCGCTCGCAGCGGCTCAGGGCGAGATCGAGGATGTCGCGGCTCGGCATCTGCTGCGCGTGAAAGATCTGCAACGCCTCTGAAAAGGACTCGTCGCGGGCGATCAGGGTCGCACCCTCGGTCAAGGCGCCGAACAGGGCGCCCGAAAAGAGGAGCCCGCTGCCGGGGTCGAAACTGGCGATGGACCCGGAGGAGGGGGCATAGGGCGTCAAGATGAACTGGAACTCGCGGTCCTCGAGGGGGAGGCGCCAGTCGTGGTCTTCCACGCGCCGCTGGGACAGCTTGAGCCCGTAATGGCTCAGCAGCGCGTGGGTGTGCCCGTGCGTGACCAGGAGCGCGTCCGGTCGGCTGGCCATCTCGTCGATGACCGGCATGGCGGCGGCGACGTCCGGGCCGGGGTGGTGACAGACGAAATAGCGGATCGACGCAAAGGGGATGACCTCTTCGATCCTGCGCAAGGTGTCGGCGAAGCCGCAGCGCGAGCCGGGATCGAGCAGGACCGACTGCTCGCCCTGCTCCACCAGATAGACATGGGTGCCGATGCCCCCATCGCGCGACAGATGACCGACCCACCAGACCCTCGGGGCGATCTCGATCGCGTGCGCGGTGTCGGCGTGCTCGAGTTGGGCGAGATCGGTGTCCATACGACGGCTCCTCCTGTGCGGCTCATAGTGCCCGTTCCCGGGTCGTCGCCACGCCACCGCCGAGGCCGGCGGGCCGCGGCGTGAGGCTGCCGGCGCCTCCCCGCCAACGATCGACGCGCGCACCGGCAGCGCCGTTTGCGACCCGCCTCCTGGTCGTTCGCGCCGGCGGCGCGACACGCCGGGCGCTTCCCGCAGCGAGCGCGCTGAAGGCGTCAGTGGCTCGTGGACGGGCGCCCATCCTGCAGACCCCGGGCTGCGCCCGGCCGCGCCCGGGCGCCCAGCACCTGATAGACCAGGGGGACCAGGACCAGCGAGACCAGTGTCGAGAAGGATAGACCCGCCACGATGGTCACCGCCAGGGGCTGCAGCATCTCCGAGCCTTCCCCGATGGCGAGCGCCAGTGGCAGCATCCCGACGACGGTGGTGAGGGTCGTCATGAGAATCGGCCGAAGTCGCAGCCGGGCGGCCTCCAGGATGGCGCTGCGCGCGTCCAGTCCGGTCTGCCGCTCCAGCTCGATGAACTCGACCAGGACGATGGCGTTGTTGACCACGATCCCGGCGAGCATGATCAGGCCGAGCCAGACCGGCATGGAGACTGGCAGCCCCGTCCACTGCAGACCGAGCACGACGCCGATCACCGCGAAGGGCACCGAGATCAGGATGATGAAGGGGTTGCGTATCGACTCGTACTGCACCGCCATGGCAACCAGCACCAGAAAGAGTGCCAGTCCGAGGAGGATCCGGCTCATGTCCTGTCCCTGCTTCAGGGTCTCCAGGCTGCCCGCCTCGTAGAGGCGATAGCCGGGGGGCAGGGGGACCTCGGAGGCCGCTGCCAGCGCCGACTCGATCGCCTGTTGGAGGGTGACCCCCTCCCGCAGGGACGCGGTGATCTCGACGATGCGCTGCTGGCGGTCGCGCAGGATGGTCGCGGGTTGCGGCAGGATCTCGATGCTGGCGAGATCACCGAGCCGCAGGGGGCGCCGGGGCTCGGTCTTGCTGAAGAGGACGATCGAGTCCAGATCCCCCGGTGCGGCGATGTCCAGTCGGTCGAGCCGCAGCAGGATCTCGATCGAGCGATCGCCGTCGATCAGCTCGGTGACCTCGCGACCCTCCAGTGCGAAGCGCAGCACGGCGCCGATGTCCTCCACGCTCAGACCGAAGCTGGCGGCGCGCTGCGGGTCGAGCCGGATGGAGATCTCCTGTGTGATGTCCTGACTGCTGTGCTGGATGTTCCCGAGGCCTTCCACGGTCTTGAGGCGCTCGACGACACGGTCGGCGAGCTCCGCCAGGGTCGTCAGATCCTGTCCGGCGATGCGCAGGCTGACGTCGTCGTCTCCCTGGTTGAAGCGGATGCCACGGATCCCGCGCGTGAAGAGCGAGACACGCAATCCAGGGATCTCGAGCCCCTTGATCAGGCCGTTGAC
>NZ_JAJDNA010000090.1 GCF_022340925.1 Thiocapsa sp. | reverse complement strand
TATTTATTTCCAGTCATGCGGTGGTTTCATGACCGGCGTGGTGGCTTGGTTTTGCCGCAGAAACAACCGAAAGCTTGTTTTTCGGGTTGCCCACGATCGGGATTGTATCCCCGGCCGGCATATTCTGAGTAGAGTGTATTGGCGTGATTCCATGATGTATCATTACGGGCTCCGCCGCGCGCATGTCATCGCTGCGCAAACTGAGACGCAAAAACGCCTTTTGAAGCGGCACTTCGGGTTAGCGAGCGAGGTCATCGACATGGCGGTGGAGCAGCCTGGCCGGCATCCGGCAGCGGAAAGAGATATCGATGTCCTATGGGTCAATAACATCCGTGCCTTCAAGCGGCCCGATGTAGCCTTGGAAGTTGCGCGACATTTGCAGCAATACAGGTTTGCGATGATCGGCGGGCCTGTGCCAGGTTCGGAGGACCTGTATGCGCACGTGCAGGAGCTGTGTGACAAGACCGAGAACGTCGTTTCATTGGGTCAAGTTCCCTATTCGAGAGTGAATAGCTACTTCTCCCGGGCAAAGATACTGATCAATACATCTGAATCCGAGGGGTTCCCGAATTCGTTTCTACAAGCCTGGATCCGTGGGGTTCCTGTGGTCTCGTTCTTCGATCCAAATGGCTTTATCGCCAAGCACGCGCTTGGCGTCGTGCCGGATGGTGTCGAATCGATGGTTCAGTCTCTCCGCACGCTGTTAGGGGATTCGGCACAACGGGAAACCCTTTCGGTCAATGCGACGGCCTACGCCCAGAAGAATTATTCAAGTCATCAGGTGGCTCAGCGGTATATTGAGTTGTTTGAGCGGATCTGACGTGGCGGGCGCGTTTATGGAAGCGCTGAGCCATTCAGCGCCCCCCGCCGGGCAGGACGGTCGGCGATTGCGGGTCGCTATCAGCGACTGAAAATGAAGGCAAGCGGACACGCCGTCCTCGCTTGTCGCGCTGACTATTGACATCCCGGGCGATCATCAGCGTCTTGGACTGTGGAGCGCCATGACGCGCGGCGCCATTGTTCGTCAGCACTTTCGGTCGATCAAGTTCGTGGTGTTGATTGGCTCGTATCGGTTCACGTCATAGACGCGGACATCGAAGCGGTCCAACATGCAAGCGATATCAGCAACTCTATCTTCACCAAGCTTTGAGCGGACGTCGATCAAGCCGATCCTGCCTTTGGTGAAGAGGCGCTCCCGGGTAGCCGCAGATGCCTGTTGAGAGGGGCGCGTCAAAGATGCGCGCGAAGGCACGCGTTCGAGCCCGAGACAACTGATGACACGGACCCATTCCGCCGCGGCCTCCTCTGAGGCCAAACACTCGTAGAATGTCGTGACCAGTCCGAGGTTCGGCGCCTGCCGCAGTGGTATGAGATTCTCAATACACCAAATGGCGGCGTGGGCTGCTGCGGCAGAGGATGCCGCGGCGCTGCGCACAGCGTCCCAATCCGCATCGAGGTCTGCCGTCAGACGTGGGTCCGAGAGATACGATTGGAGTGGCCCATTTGGGTCCCAATCCTGCTCCCATAGGCGCATTTTTGACTCGATGACAGCTAGAGGATGACGCAGTACGTGAAGGATCCGGCAGGGGAAGTTTGCCTTGATCCATCCCAGCATGAGGTTAGCCCGGATGAACTTCACGATCAGCGGCCGCCCACGCATCATCCGGAACCGACGGTGATGCTGAAGTACATACTGCCAACGCTTCACCCAGTGCTTTGCGGCTGAGACCGAAGAGACGACCTCGAGGGAGGGGTAGAGCCGTCTCGGGCGTTCGCGGTAGCGGGTCCAGAACCCGGGGTGCTGCCCGCGGAGAATCGAGCCGATGAAGCGGGCTAACTCGGGCTCGGAATCCGTCGCGACCAAATACCGGTTGCTGAAACGTTGGGCCGCTCCGCCGAGTATCGGGTGCAAAGGCTCGAATATGCAGTTCATTCCGTTCGCTTCGGCGATGGTATCGAGAACCCAGGTCGTGCCGCTTCGACCCGAACCGACGAGGACAACGGGAACCTGACCGAACGCGTCGTCGTTGGAGGGCATGGGCATCTTGGCCTTTGCTTGCGAACCCTGCTTGCCCGGGCGGGTCCGTAGGGGTCGCGTTGCGGAACATGTGCCGGCCGGCGAGTCCGCTTTCCCGGGGTGGCGAGACAAGGTGATGAGCGTCGAATCTCAGCCGGCGTCAAACGGCTGCCAGCCATGGCCCTGGATTCCGGCAATCCCTGCCGGAATGACGGCGTGACAGACCAGACTGCCTCGTCGCCCCGGCTGGGACTGCCGGGGCCCGGTGCCAGGGAGGGCACGCCGGGGACCAGCTGAGCTATGGTGCTACTCATCCGAGATCATCGGTCTCGTCCAATGTCATCGGCCGCCGGCCGTCCATGCTAGAGCAACATGTGCGCACAGAGCCATAGCATGCGTGATGGCCTTCGTGATCGGGTGGTGGGATGTGAAGGACTAATCGGGTGTGGACGATGTCCCGGCAGTCCGGTTTGCAAGCGCGCGCCGATGTGGAGCGAGCGTTCTGCGTCCGGCTGGGGCGGGTGAGGCCACGCCGGATGATCCTCGGCCACGACCGCCGCCGTCTGGGGAGTTGCCGGCTCCCGTCGCGGCATCAGTGGGCGCGGCGTAGAATAAGCGGCTCCTGCGCTTGCCGGAGCCTTCAACGCCATGCCGACTCGGATTCCTGCCGCACGCATGCTGCCCCAACGGGGCCGCGGGACCGCCCTGATCTCCTCGCTGTGTCTGCTCGTGCTCAGTGGCTGTGGGGAGAAGGCGGAGACGGGAGCGGGCGCCTCAGCGCCTCCCCCCACCGTGGTCGCGGCACCCGCCCTGGCCGAGTCTGTGGCGGACCAAGCCGAGTTTGTCGGGCGCGTGGTCGCGGTGGAGCGCGTCGACCTGCGGGCGCGGGTGGAGGGGTTTCTCAAGGAGCGCACGTTCGCGGAGGGTCAGCAGGTCGAGGTCGGCGATGTCCTGTTCCTGATCGAGCCGGAGCAGTACCAGGCGGTGGTGACTCAGCGGGAGGCGGATCTGGCCAAGGCTCTGGCCGATCAGGAGAATGCGTCCGCTCAGCTCAGGCGCGGCGAAGAGCTGCTCAAGGACAAGAACATCGCGCCGTCGAAGGTGGACGAGCTCAGGGCCGCCGAATCCATCGCGAAGGCCAGTGTAGCGCAGGCGCAGGCCGCCTTGGAGGCGGCCAAGCTCGACCTGGGCTACACACGGATCACTGCCCCGGTGGCCGGGCGCATCGGCCTTGCACGCTACAGCGTGGGCAACCTGGTCGGACCCGCCAGCGACAGCCTAGCCACCATCGTGAGTGCTGACCCGATCCAAGTCCAGTTCCCGGTCACGCAGCGGGAGCGGCTGCAGGCGCGCCGGGACATCGCGGCCCAGGGAGAGACCGCCCAGAGTATCGCAGCGCTGGCCCGGCTGCCGGATGGCTCCACCTATGCGCACAAGGGTCGGTTGGACTTCATCGACGTGACCACAGATTCCGGGACCGACAGCGTGACCGTGCGCGCGGTCTTCCCCAACCCGGACGGGGTCCTCGTGGACGGGCAGTACCTGGGTGTGCTGCTTGAGCAGGACACCCCGGCGCTGTCGATCACGGTGCCCCAATCGGCCCTGCAGATCGATCAGCAGGGGGTCTACGTGCTCGTGGTGGATGACGCGGGCAGGGCCCAGGTCCGCCGCATCCAGACCGGGGTCGCCAAAGGGGGCAAGATCGCGGTAACGCAGGGCCTCCAGGAGGGTCAGTTGGTGATCGTGGAGGGCTCACAGAAGGTGCGTCCGGGGCAGCCGGTGAGCGCCACGCCGCCTCAGCAGCCCAAGGGAGATGCGGCCCCGTGATCTCCGACATCTTCATCGACCGTCCGCGGCTCTCGATCGTCATCTCGGTCGTCATCACGCTCGCCGGCCTGATCGCCATCACCCAGATCCCGGTCGCCCAGTTCCCCGACATCGTCCCGCCCCAGGTCTCGGTGACCTCGGCCTATCCGGGGGCATCGGCTGCTGTGGTCGAGTCCACGGTGGCCCAGCCGCTCGAGTCCAAGGTCAACGGCGTCGACCGCATGCTGTACATGAAGTCCAGCAGCGCCAACGACGGCAGCTATGCACTCACTGTCACCTTCGATCTTGGAACGGATCCGGACATCAACACCGTCAACGTCCAGAACCGGGTCAACCAGGCCGCGGCCCAGCTCCCCGAGGAGGTGAAACGCCAGGGGCTAACGGTCAAGAAGAAGTCGACCGCCATGCTCCAGGTGGTGACCCTCTATTCCCCAAAGGGGTCCTATGACGCCCTGTTCCTGAGCAACTACGCCACGATCAATGTCCTGGATACCCTGGCGCGGGTGCCCGGCGTCGGTGAGGTCTTTCAGTTCGGCCCACTCGATTACAGCATGCGCATCTGGCTGAGCTCCGAGCGGCTCACAGCGCTCGGGCTTACCCCTTCGGACGTGATCGCGGCCGTCCAGGGCCAGAACACCCAGGCGGCGGTGGGCCGCATCGGCGCGCAGCCGATGACGCCGGACCAGCAGTTTCAGATTACCCTCCAGACCCAGGGCCGACTTACCGACACCGCGGAGTTCGCGTCCATCGTCGTCCGTGCCAACCCCGACGGATCGACCGTCCGGGTACGGGACCTGGGTCGGGTCGAGCTCGGCTCCAAGCAGCGCGACTCGCTGAGCCGCCTGAACGGAGGTGACACTGCCGCCCTGGCCATCTATCTGGCCCCCGGGGCGAACGCGGTAGCGGTGGCGGACGGGATCAAGGCCGCCATGGAGCGGCTCGCCGAGCGCTTTCCGGACGATCTCAGCTACGCGGTGATCTACGACACCACGGACTTCGTCAAGGCGAGCCTGGAGAAGGTGGTCCACACCCTGTTCGAGGCCTTCGCCCTGGTTATCCTGGTGGTTTTCCTGTTCCTCGGCAGTTGGCGGGCGACCCTGATCCCATTGATCGCGGTGCCGGTCGCCTTGATTGGCACCTTCGCCTTCCTGCTCCTGATCGGGTTCTCCGCCAATACCATCTCGCTGCTCGCGGTGGTGCTCGCCATCGGCATCGTGGTGGACGACGCCATCGTGGTGGTCGAGAACGTGGAACGTATTATGGAGGAGGAGAACCTGCCGCCGCGGGAGGCGGCCAAGAAGGCCATGGGCCAGATCACCGGTCCCATCCTTGCCATCACGCTGGTGCTGCTCTCGGTCTTTCTGCCAGTGGCCTTCATCCCCGGCATCACCGGCCAGCTCTTCCAGCAATTCGCGGCCGTGGTGGCCTTCTCGATGCTCATCTCCGCGATCAACGCACTGACCCTCTCCCCCGCGCTCTGCGCCATCCTGCTCAAACCCGGCAGTCACCGACGGGGACTCATGGGTCAGGTGATGCGCGGCATCGATGGGGTGCGGGACGGCTATGCCTATCTGGTTGCCCGGCTGGTGCGGGTCTCGGCGCTGGTGTTGGTCCTGGTGGTGGGGGTGGGGGTCGCCACCGGCTGGCTCTTCAAGGTCACCCCGACGGGCTTCCTGCCCCAGGAAGATCAGGGGGCTTTCATGGCGGAGATCCAGTTGCCGCAGGGGGCTTCGCTGAACCGCACGCTGGAGGTGGTGGAAGAGGTCGAACGCATCGCCCGGGGCGAGCCGGCCATGGAGTGGGTGCTCACCGTGCCCGGCTACAGCATCCTGGACGGCGCGGTGCAGTCCAACAGCGCCTTTCTGCTCGGGCGGCTCAAGCCGTTCGCCGAGCGCCCTACGCCCGACCTGAACGTCGAGGCGGTGATCGGGCGTTTCGCCGCCGCGACCGCCGCTATTCCCGCAGCCCGCGTCATGCCCTTCAACCTGCCCCCGATCATCGGACTCGGCACCGGCGGCGGCTTTGAGTATCAGCTCCAGGACCTGCAGGGGCGCCCGCCGGAAGAGCTGGCGGCGGTCATGCGCGCACTGGTCCTGGCTGCCAACCAGGATCCGGCGCTGTTCCGCGTGTTCTCGACTTGGGGCACCAACAACCCCCAGGTCTTTCTCGATATCGATCGGGAGAAGGCACAGACACTGGGTATCGCGGTCGACGATATCTTCACCACGCTACAAGCGACCTTGGGCGGTTATTACGTCAACGACTTCAACAAGTTCGGCCGGGTCTGGCAGGTCCAGGTCCAAGGCGAGGAGGGCGACCGCACTGCCTTCGACGACGTCTACCGCATCCACGTGGCCAACGCGCGGGGCGAGATGATCCCGCTGCGGGCCCTCATGGAGCCCCAGCTGATCCTGGGGCCGCAGTTGATCCAGCGCTACAACAACTACCGCAGCGTCACCATTCAAGGCAACCCCGCGCCCGGGCGCAGCTCCGGCGACGCGCTGACCGCCATGGAGGACCTTTCCGCGTCGACCCTGCCGGCGGGCTACGGCTACGAGTGGACCGGCACTGCCTTCCAGGAGCGGGAGGCCGGCGGCAAGACGCCTATCGTGCTTGGACTTGCCGTGCTATTCGCCTATCTGTTCCTGGTCGGACTCTACGAGAGCTGGTCCATGCCCGCGGCGGTGCTTCTCTCGGTCACGGTCGGCGTGCTAGGGGCCCTGGTGGCGCTCTGGGCCACCGGGCTGCCGAATGATCTCTATGCCCAAGTGGGGCTGGTGGTGCTGATCGGGCTGGCGAGCAAGAACGCCATCCTAATCGTTGAGTTTGCCATGGAGGAGCGACGGGCGGGCCGCCCGATCCGGGAGGCCGCGACCCGTGCCGCGCGGATGCGGATCCGCGCCGTCCTCATGACCAGCTTCGCCTTCATCCTCGGCCTGGTCCCACTGGTCATCGCCAGCGGGGCGGGGGAGGCCAGCCAGCGCGCGGTCGGCACCGCTGTCTTCGGCGGCATGCTCGCCGCCTCGCTGATCGGCATCTTCCTCGTCCCGATGCTCTATGTCGTCTTCCAGAGGTTGCGCGAGAGGCTGCGCGGTGGTGGCGTCCCGCGTGGAGCCGAGACCGAGGCGTCGCGGGGTCTGGAGGCGAGCTGATCGCCTCGCTCGCGCATGCGCGAGTCCGCGGCACGGGTGCCTCCGGAGTGCCTCGTCGAGATCAACAACCGATACGTGTGGCGTGGCGACTGGCGGCGCTTCTACGGGCCGTGTCGCGCGCGCTTCCGCTTCGTCATCAGCTCGGATGCCCACCAGCCGCAGTGGCTGAGCCAGACTGTGGCACGGTACGTGGCGGCGGATTTGGGCCTGCAATAAGCCCTGTCGTTCCCGATGGGATCCTTGGGTCGTCAACGAGCCCGGCCTTGGCTCGGCTGTGGGATCCATCTTGTGGAGTTGCTGCGGCCTTCTGCCAGTCCGTGCCATCTATTCACAGAGGCCGCTCCCTGTTCTGGATTCGATCGCGCTTGTCAAGAAGGCATCGACTGGATGTCGTGAAAATCTCCTAACAACCTGTTTGCTCTCGCCCGCCATGAGCTGGCAACAAACTGATCGTGCCAACAAAACCGTCATTGTCCTAGTCAGTTAGCGATTCGATCGTGATGTTTTCCACAGACTTATCCAGAAAATCTGTGGGTCATTCGCGCTTTTCAATTTATATCAGAAAGGTGCCAAGATCTTATGACAAGAAATACGGAAATACGCTCTAAGTCAACATATGAAATCACACCGTGGACCGGCTGGTCGCGACTTTCTTGACACAAATGATTCGAGCAAAAAAGAACCCGCTGGTGGTGTGAGACCAAGCGGGTCGTGCATGCCACGCAAAGGTGGATGGAGGACGGCGTCGATGGGCGGGGTGCGCCACCGCGGCAGTGCGTGCTGCCAGCAATCGTCAATCGACGTCGACAGCATTGAACCAGATGTTGCCCTTGCGGCGCGTTAACAATCATCAATGTCCTTTGCCGCTCCCGGGTATGTCGGCATCGGCCGTTGTCCGCCGGTCCCTTGTCTTTGCGTTGGCGCCCGTGGAGTGCCGAGGCTGCCATCGGAGCTGGTGTAGGCGTGATTGTCGACACAATTCGGAACGCCGCATTTTTTGGCCTCTGCGTCGGCCCCAACTCCATGGCATGGACCGAGAGCGCCTGAGCGAGCATAAGCTCAACAATTCCCTTCAATCCCTGCTCCTGGTCGCCACACTGGCCGGCTTGCTCGGCCTGCTGGCCTGGGTCATCGGCGGGACCGCTTTCGTCGTCTTCGCGTTGGCGACGGTGCTGCTGCTGTACTTTACCAACCCGGCGGCCTCGCCGCGGCTGGTCGCGATGCTCTATCCGGGGCGGGTGCTGCATCCGTCCGAGGCGCCGCGCCATTATGCGGTGCTCGCCGAGCTGGCGCGCCGCGCCGGTCTGCCGCGGACGCCGCGGCTCTACTATATCCCGTCGCGACTCATGAATGCCTTCGCGACCGGCAGGCCTGACGACGCCTTGGTCGCAGTCTCGGACGGCCTGCTGCGCCGGCTCGACCTGCGCGAGCTGGCGGGCGTGCTCGCCCACGAGATCAGCCACGTCGCCAACGGAGACCTGGCCGTGATGGCCTTTGCCGACCTGGTTAGCCGCATCGCGAGCCTGTTCAGCCTGGTCGGACAGCTGCTGCTGATCCTCAGCCTGCCCGCGCTCGCGCTCGCCGAGGTGGACGTCCCATGGCTCGCGATCCTGGTTCTGCTCTCGGCACCGACCCTGAGCGCCTTGACGCAGCTCGCCCTTTCACGCAATCGGGAGTACGAGGCAGACCGCGGCGCCGCCGAGCTGACCGGTGACCCGGCCGGTCTGGCCTCTGCGCTGGACAAGCTGGAGCGTTATCAAGGCCGCTTCTGGGAGCAGATCCTGATGCCCGGAGGTCATGTCCCAGACCCCTCGCTGCTGCGCACTCACCCGCAGACCGGCGAGCGGATCCAGCGTCTGTTGGACCTGGTGCCAAGGCGCCACGGCATGCCCTCGGTCCGCGATCCCCTGTCTGTGGACGGCGGCGCCCTGTTCGATGCGCTGCGCGACCCGAGCGCGTCGCGCTCAGTCCCTTCGCCGCGGCGGCACTTCACCGGGCTGTGGTACTGAGGTCGATGGCGAGGTGCCAATGCCGTCAGGCGGCTGCCAATCCAAGGTGGAGGGCGGCCCCTCGCCTGATACCCCCGGAGCGTGCCAGGGCGAGATCCCTCCCGGTGCGGTTGGTCACAGCCGACCCTCTCCCAGGCGCGGGTTGGCAATGGTTTCCGGCGCATTGTTTCGCACGGCTCACTGTGGCTGAATAGGACCGTGATGGGCGCTGTGACCAGCGTGCCATGGGTCCAATCGAGCCAAGCGCGTTTGCAGAAGATATTGTCCGTCATGTGTTTGTGAGGCATCTATGGTCGATCAATCCCCGAGACGTCAGCTCAGGATCAAGATCGGGGCGCCGACATCGCCACCGCAGCCGAAAACCGAGTACATCTACCATTGGGACCGCATCATCGGCGCACTCGCCGCCCTCGTTGTGGTGGTCGGACTGGCCGGTTACGCCGTCTATGCCTGGCTCGCCCCCTCCGTCCCCCCGACCAGCGTTGAGGCCGAAGAGGTCCTCCGGGGACAGGGCGAGACGCTCGAGGCAAGCGCGCAGCAATCGCCCGTTCAAGGCGAGGAACCGACGCCGCCAAGTGTCGCAGCAGCGGGCGACTCGCTCGCCTCCGAACGCATCGCTACTGAAACCGCATCGGATTCGATCGGCTCGCCGGTGCCATCCGAGCTGCCAGGCACAGCACCTCTGCCTGAGGCAGCAGGAGAAACACGGGGGACGGCGCCGCAGAGAGCCGACGAGGTCCCGACGCTGCCGCCGGCGGCCTTCGAGCGACCTGTTGCGCAGGCACCCGAGAGCGCGGCGATCGCTGCATCCCCCGAGTCCCGCTCAGCCGCCCGGGGCGACTCGGTCGTCGCATTCACCGAGGAGGTACCGACGCTGGAGGCGGACGATCTGGGACCGGGCGACACCGGACGTTTGTCGTCCAACGAGCCGGGCGCGGAGTCGAGTGCTGCGAGCGCCTCTGACGGGTTACCGACGGTGGGGGCTGAACCGGCGTCCGACGTCGAAACGGACGGGGCCGCCGCGGTTGCAGAACGCGACCAGCTGCATCGGCCGCCCGACGAGCCCTCGGCGGAATCGACCGCCGTGCCCGTCTCTGAGGCGTCCTCCGGCGGGGAGGCTGAACCGGCGCCGGATCGGCCGCCCGCGGCAGTGACCGAGACTGCAGTTGACGAGCAGAGCGACGGTCTGATTCGGTCCGCGAGCACCTCCATCTCTTCGCCTGCGGTGAAGCGGTTTGCGCTGGCGCAGGCGGTCATAGGCAACGAGCCGAGTGGCGATCTCAGGGACGTCAGGGTGAACGCCAGCGGCTTTGCCCCGGTCTCCTCGTTCAGCGAGGTGATCGGGCTGGAAGGGGAGGTCCTGCACTACCGCTGGCTTCACGAGGGCAAGGAGGTCCTCCAGATCCGCGTTCCTGTGCGCGCCAAACGATGGCGCAGCCACTCCACGAAAAGGATCTATCGAGGGATGAAAGGCTCTTGGCGAGCCGAGCTGCGTGATTCCGGTGGAACGCTTCTGGCGAGCATCGACTTCGTCTTCTAGCGCACCTCTGCGGTGCTGCCTTTGATCGGCCTCGCGGCCTCGGCCCGGCCACCGAGGTGCTTGGCAAGGAAGCGCTCGATCCGGGCGTTGGCATCGAGGCGGTTCTCAGGGCGCGCGAAGCCGTGGCCCTCGTCCGGGAAGACGATGTAGGTCACCGGCAGGTTCCGCTCACGCATCGCCGAGACCATCTGGTCGCTCTCGGCAATCTTCACCCGCGGGTCATTGGCGCCCTGCAGCACCATCAGCGGTGCCCGAACCTGCTCGGCGTGAAAGAAGGGCGAGATGCGCCGGTTCAGCTCGGCGTCGTTCTCGACGTCGCCGACGCGCAGCACCATCTCCTTCTTCGCCGGCGCCCAGTAGGGCGGAATCGACTCGAACAGTGTCTTGATATGCGACGGGCCGACGATGTCGACGCCGCAGGCATAGAGCTCGGGCGTGAAGGTGAGGCCCGCGAGCACCGCGTAGCCGCCATAGGAGCCACCGAGGATGCAGACCCGTTCCGGGTCGGCGATGCCCCGGTCCGCGGCCCATTTTATGGAGTCGGTGAGGTCGTGCTGCATGGCGCCGACGCCCCACTCGCCGTTGCCCGCATTCAGGAACGCCTTGCCGAACCCGGTCGAGCCGCGGAAGTTCACCTGCAGCACCGCATAACCGCGGTTCGCGAGCCACTGCGCCTGTGGGTCATAGCCCCAGTCGTCCCGAGCCCAGGGACCGCCGTGAACCAGCAGCACCATGGCGAGCGGCGACGCCGGCTTGTCCGCGTCAATGTGTGCGGGGAGGCTTAGATAGGCCGGCAGCGTCAGGCCGTCGCGGGCGGGTATCAGCACCGGGCGCATGGCCGCGAGCTCATACTCCTTCAGCTCGGGACGGGTCAAGAACAGGAGCTCCGCGCTTCGCGGCTCGCGCTGATAGAGGTAGTAGCTGGCGGGGCCGTCGTCCGGCTGGTAGGCGACGACCCAGCGGTCGTCGGCCAGCGTGCGGCTGGCGATGGACAGGGTGCCGTCGGCGGCGTCGCGCAGGTAGGCGAAGTCGTCGCGGATCGCCTCGTCGAGCACCGTCCACTCGGGCGTCAGATAGTTGAACTCGACCGCCTGGATGCGATGCTCGGTCGGATGCACCAGCGCGTCGTCGACGTCACTCTTCGGGCTCGCCGCGAGCTCCTCGAGCACCTGTCCGGTCCCGGCATCGACGGCGAGCAGCCGGGTCGTATCGCTACCGAGGGAGCTCGTGACGTGCAGGCGCCGGCCGCTGTCATCGAAGCCATAGGCGCTGCCGTTCTCGCCGAACGGGAAGCGCAGCAGCTCCCGCCAGGGCCGGTCTTCGGCGTCGCGTACACGGATGATGGTGTCGCCGTTGGCCGGATCCGCGGCCTCGGCGGCGCGGATGCGGAAGTCCGCGTCGGTGATCCAGCCGAGCACATCGCCGGGGTTCTCGGTATCGAGGGTCAGCTCGGCGCTCGCCAGATCGAGACGGAACATGTCGAACACGCTCGGATCGCGCTTGTTCAGGCCCACCAGCACCTCGTTTGGATGCTCGGGATCGGTAATCAGGTTTTCGGCACGGACGCCGTCGAACGGGGTCAGGTCCCGCGCCGCGCCGCCGTCGAGCCCAACCGCATACAGGTGCCAGTTCTCATCGCCGTCCCTGTCCTGGAGGTAGAACACCCGCTTGCCGTCCTGCGACCAACCGTGGAAGCGGATGCCGCGGACCTGGTCGTCGGTGATCTGCCGCGGCGGTGTCGAGCGGTCCGCAGGCTGTACCCAGACGTTCAGCACGTCATCGGCGGAGGGGGCCAGCCAGCTCAGGTGCTCGCCGTCCGGCGCAATTCGGGCCTGGGTGCGGCTCGGATTGCCGAACAGGACCTCCAACGGGATCAGCTCGGGTTCGTCGGGTATGGTGTCATCGGCGAGGATCGGTGAGACTGTCGTCATCAGTAAGATCGCTGTCAGTGTGTTGGCATACATGGAGTCGGATGTGCTCGCAATGGCTCTGGCGTGCGCTCCGGTCGGGGTCACACGCCGCGGCGTGTATCATCATTGCCGGCGCCGCACGGGAGGCGCTGAATTCTTCAGCGCTTTCATTCAGGCGGCTCGCGATCGGCTTTCGCTGCCGTTTCGCCTGTCCCCAGCCGGTGTGTGATCGAGCGCGCGCGCTCCCTCGCGGCGGTTCCAGGGAGCACCAACGGCCGGTGCAAGGGTAACACCGACCTCAATGTGTCCTCCCGCAGGGACGCCGGTTGGGCGGCGTAGCGCTCGGCCGGCATCAGATACTCGTGCGGATCGTTGGAATTGGCGGACACGGGCGCCGCCGTGGTGGCGATGCGCGTGCCGCTCTGGGTCCGGGACAGATCCCAGCGTCCAAACCGCGGCCGCACGCGCCCGCCGGTCAGCAGCCTGACAATCAGGAATACCGGCGACCAAAGGAGGTTGGCGATCGGCACCAGGGGATTGATGAAGTCGCGCGTGTTCGCCGCCGCGACGTGGAAGACGACATAGGATGCCAACAGCCGCTCGAACGACTCGAAACGCGACTCCTGCAGCTCGCGCGCCAGCGCCGACCAACGCCCGCGCAGCGCCCAGGGCAGCACCTCGGCTCGGCTGGGTGACGGACCCAACAGCGCGAAGCGATCCACCTTTTCGGCCGACGCGGGATTGTGGCCGGTGCCCAGCACGAAGGCGCCAGTGCCAAGGTTCTGCACGCCGCGCGCCTGGCTGGAGGTCATGCAG
This sequence comes from Thiocapsa sp., assembly GCF_022340925.1. GTDB lineage: Bacteria > Pseudomonadota > Gammaproteobacteria > Chromatiales > Chromatiaceae > Thiocapsa. The sequence continues at coordinate 34,003 of NZ_JAJDNA010000090.1, read as the reverse complement.
ACCGCGGCCTCCGCACGTTCGCGGCCGGGCCAACGCCCATCCGGTAGGCCGAGATACAACACCAGACCGCGGGTCATGCGGTGACCATAGGTATGCAAGAGATCGCTGGAGCGGGTATCCGCCGCGTGGATGCCGACGAATCCTGTGAACTCGTAGGCCAGCGAAAACAGCTTACTGACGTATTGCGAGAGCAGACTCTTGACGTATGGCTCGTCACCCAGGACCAGCGTGCGGCCTACGAATACCCGGTCCCACAACGGCCGACCCTGTATCCAGCGCAGCAGCAGCGTGAAGGCGACGCCGGCGAACAGGAAATACGCGGTCTCGACGAGGACCTTCAGTAACTTGCCTTCGGCTGTGCCGGCATCGAAGAGCGTGAAATCGGTCGCGGCATTCAGCAGGTCCTGGGCGGCGACGACCGGGGTCCAGCCCAGCCAGAGCATCACGAACAGGTGGGTCGCGGTGACCAGGAACACCAGCGCCGGCTCGGTGATCAACCGGGCGAGATAGCGGCCGTGCCCGATCAGCCCGGCGCGCTCGTCGGTGACCACTGTCCACCCTTCGGCGGTGCAGCCCAACAGGGATTCGGCGCGGGATACGGACAGGCGGGCCAACGCCTCCACCTGGTCCAGATCGGCGCCGCGCGCCGTCAGTCCGAACGGCTGCTCGCCCCCCGTGTCGGCCGCTGCGCGCCCGTCGCGTGCCAGACGCAGCAAGAGCTGAGTCAGGCTCGCGTGCATCGCGGCTGTGCTGACGGTGGCCGGCTCCGCGGTGCGCCAGCCGGCGCAGGTGGCGAAGACACGCGCCTGCCAAGGGGCACGGACGTGCACGCCCTGCCCGACCGCCGCACCGATCAGGGTATCGACCTCGCCGGTCATCACAAACACGGGTCCCGCCTTGCCGAGCCCGTGCAAGCCCTGGAGGAACTTCACCGCGTCCAAGGTGTTGAACGTCTGCCCGGAATGGCTCAGCGCTAACGTGACGGTCTCCGCCCCAACCGCGAACCGTTGCGGGTCCTCGCAGTAGGAAACGGCGTCGACCGCCTCGACGTGCAAGTAGGGGAATACGCGGCTCAGGTCCTGTGTGAAGCGCTGGCCCGCATAGAGGCTGTTCTCGACGCCGAGCACCAGGAGGTCGAGCGTTGCATTGAGTGTTGGTCCCCGCTCGCTTCGCGCATGGGTTCTCCAGGCGCCTGAACTGTCCAAGAAGGCCGCTGAGAAGGCCTGCGCGGTGCGCCGATTGGGCGAATCCGGATCATCCCAGGCTGCCTGTACGCGCTCCAATACAGACGGGATCTCGGTCATCTCCGCCAGCACGCGGTCGCGTACACCCCTTCGCGAGGTGTCGGCCGAGCAAGGCTGCACGTAGCGGTTGTGATGGAGTGCGATCCAGCGCCTTGCCGAGGGTTCGGAGGCCAATGCGGTCGGCGCTGTGGCGCAGGCCGACGCGGCCAGCGCTTCGGGTGTGATTCGCTCCTCCACAGGCACCGTTTTCAGATACCGGTTCAGCACCGTCATGGTGTTGTCGGCGGTGTCTGCGTTCACCTGCAACCACACGACGTCGCCGTCACGCAGATCAAAACGATACGGGACCGGCGACGCGCTCCCGTCAGCCGACGGGGTGCCGGCCACCTTGAGCGCCGCCGCCTCGGAAGCGTAGACGAGAAGCCCGGCCTGCGGATCGGCACCGATGAACAGCGGCTGGCGATCCGCGGCCAGCGCGACGGCGCCGGGCTGCAGGCTTGTGGTCGTGACCAGCCCGAAGGTCCCCTCCGCCCGCTCCATGAACAACTGGGTCGCCTGGTAGAGGTCGTTGTGGAAAAAGGCGTGCACCGCGCGGTTGATGATCAGTCGGCCATGCTGCTGCCCGAGCTCGTCGAGCCACACCCGCGACAACGGCAGCGACGCTTGCCACAGCCCATCCACCAGTTCCTGCACCCGAGCCGCATTGGCCTCGAACACCTCCGCCAGAGACGCGCATCCGACGACGCACAACGTCGGTTTCCGCCGACCCTGCTCCTCTGCCCCGCTGTCTCGCTCCGCGCCGTCGATCTGGCCGGCCCAGCGCCGGAATACCTGCTCGGAGACTCGAGTCAGCTCCTTCAGATACCGCGCGGGCGGCGCGCTGCCGGTCTGCATGGCATAGGCAAGGCGGAGGGACGCCCCCCACTGCCCCTGGGTATTGAGCAGGTCCAACATCCCGGCAATCTTCGGGGAGTCACCCTGGGCGGGATTGTGCTCGTCAAGCACCTCGGCCAGCCAAGAACCCAGAGACGAGACGGGCTGGCGCGCCCAGGGTGCCCGCCAGGTATCGAAGTCCCCGTTGTGGGTGATCAGGTTCTCCACGATGCGCCGCCGCCGAACCAGCCGTCTTCCATCGACGGACCAGACGGGTCCCATTCGCGGTCGCTGCCATCGGTGCCAGTGCGTCTCCAGCACCGACGGACCGCTGGAGGTGCCATAGCGGTAATGCCCGACCAGGTGGAAGACATCACTTCTCGGCTTGCGGCCGCCGATCCGGCACAGTAGCGCTCGCCGGCGAAACGAGCCGATGAGGTCGCGCGTCAGATTGCCGCGTTTGTCGTTGACGATCTTTCGACCCACGAAGCGCCCGCTGGCGCTCATGACTGCGAGGCCACCCGCCTGTTGTCCGCGAATATCCGTCGTCTCCCCGAGGCGCTGCACGATGCTGCGGAAGCGTCTTGGCAAAAAGCCGTGCTCCTGGTGCATACGCTTGGCCAGGATGCCGAAGTTGCCGCAGTACAGGCGCGTCGCCTTTCCAGAGATCAGCGACGCGTAGTCGGTCCAGGAGGTTGCGATGACCCAGAGGTTGGACAGTGTCAGCAGCAACAGCAGGACCTGGGCCAGGCCAGCCATCCCGCTGGAAGGTTCAATCGCCGGAATCAACGCCGACACGAAGACGAGATTTGCCGCTGGCCCTGCGATTGCGGCCCAGCGCCGGCGCCGCTGTGACAGCACACCGACGCTGAGTTGCGGCGCGCGATCCGGATCACTGAAACCGGGGATGTAGATTGGCTGCATAGGCAGCAAGGCCCGCGGTGAGAACACCGCGGTGGGCGTGGGCAAGTGAGACAGCACAGCGGCCCCGCCAGCAAGGGCGTGCCCGAGCTCATGCACCGCCGCTGCGGCCTGCATTGCCGCGCGGATGAAGATCGGCAGCACAAGAGCCAGCCCAGGGTGGATATGGACGCCCGCGATGATCGCCGTCAGGGCGAGCGCCTCAGGCAGAAAACGCCCCCAGCGGTCCGAGCATCGCGGGGCGAGGCCGCGATTGGCCACTCTGGCCATCATGCGACGACTGTCTCGAGCCATTGTGAGGGCGCGACCATGCTTGGACGGTTCCATTGCCCACACCTCCCCTGACGCAGTCTGGGATTCGATTCGCGATTCGCGCCGTCAGCGTGAATCCGGCGCGATGTCTCAGCCGTCTCGCCGATGCGCAACCATGACTGATTTCCGACGATTTTGCTAGTGCATCTTCTTCACAGCCGTGTCCGAATGTCTGAAGCGGCGTCTCCTGGTGTCGGCCTACGCAGCATACGCCGCAGAGCGCTCAGGCGGATTTCCTCGGTGTCACTGAGGGCCTGGCTCACCTTCTGGAATAGGCTAGATTGACAATAGAGGCGCGCAGGATCCCTTCCGGGTCGATGACGAGGCGCCGTCCGCCACGCGGCCGCGCGCCGCTGTGACCGGCGGATTCCGGGGCTTCCCCGATGTCACCTTTGGCTGGGCGGACCTTGAGCCTGTCGTTCATTCGCATGACGGCATCGGCAACCGTCCCGCGTCGGCTTGCGGTCGCGCTCATCACCGCCCCAGCCGCAGATTCGCTATGCTGATGATGCATGAACGCCAATCGTGTCGAAGGGACCAATCACCGCATCGTCCGCTCGGGGAGGCTTTCGATAGTCCGGTGCTTTCCGCGTTGGGCGGGGTGCCTTGCCAGTTTCGGGCGCTTTAAGAACATCGAACTGAAGGAGCCGGGAGACCGCATCTTCCGGCGCCCTGCTGATCTTTGGCCAACATGACCAATAGGTCGGCATTTCCGGAGAGGCGCGACATGAGCAACCGGAAACCCGCCATCGAGCCGCAGCAGACGCCCCTTTGGTGGCGCTACCTGGTCTGGTTTCTCGTCTTTTTCACCTTCTCCTGGTACCTGTTCAACCTCGGCGGAGAGCAAGCAGAAGTCGCGCAGACACTCTCATACAGCACCTTCAAGGACAAGGTTCGCGGCGACGAAGTGGCCGAGATCACCTTTGAGGCTGACCGCGTTTCCGGACGGTTGCGCGTAGCCGATGCGCGGGCGGCCCCAGGCGAGGAACCTGCACCGCGGCGTTTCATCACCAGGCTGCCGCCGGTCGACGACCCCGACTTGATTGCGCTCCTGGAGCAGCACGAGGTCGAGGTGAACGCCGAATCGACGCAGGCCAGCTGGTGGATGCAGGCATTGATCGGCCTGCTCCCCTGGTTGTTGATCATCGGGCTGTTCTGGTACGCGAGCGGCAAGATGCAGGAACGCATCGCCGGGGCCGGCAAGGGGGGCATCTTCGGCTTTGCCCAGTCCAAGGCGAAGCGTTTCCAGAAAAGCGCGTCGGCCGTCACCTTCGAGGACGTCGCCGGCCTGGAGAACGCGAAGCGCGATCTGCGCGAAATTACCGGCTATCTTCGCGACCCCGGTCGCTTCCGCAAGCTTGGCGCCAAGATTCCCAACGGTATTCTCCTGATGGGCCCCCCGGGCACCGGCAAGACGCTGCTGGCCAAGGCGGTCGCGGGTGAGGCCGATGTCCCGTTCTTCAGTATCAGCGGCTCGGAGTTCATCGAGATGTTTGTCGGGGTGGGCGCCTCGCGGGTGCGGGATATGTTCGAGAGCGCCAAGCAGGAAGCCCCGGCGATCATCTTCATCGACGAGATCGACTCAGTCGGCCGAGCCCGCGGAACGGGGCTCGGCGGCGGTCATGACGAACGGGAGCAAACCCTGAATCAGATCCTCAGTGAGATGGATGGCTTTTCACCGCATGAGCCCGTCGTGGTGCTGGCCGCGACCAATCGGCCGGATGTCCTGGATCCGGCCCTCATGCGCCCCGGCCGCTTCGACCGCAAGGTCGTCCTCGACTTGCCCGACCGCAAGGCGCGTCGGGCCATTCTAGGCGTTCACTCCCGCGAGGTGCCGCTGGCAGACGACGTCGATCTGGACCGTCTGGCAGCGCTGACCGTGGGTTTCTCGGGAGCCGATCTGGAGAACCTCGTGAATGAGGCGGCGCTGCTCGCCGGCCGCGAAGGCAAGTCACAGGTCAACATGGACCTTCTGCTCGACGCGCACGACAAGATCGTGCTCGGCGGACAACGCGAGATGGTCCTCGGCGAGGAGGAAAAGAGACTGGTGGCCTATCACGAGGCGGGGCATGCCATTGCGGCAAGCATGCTGCCGCATGCCGATCCCCTGGACAAGGTGACCATCATTCCGCGTGGCCGCGCGCTGGGTGCCACGGAGCAGATACCCGTGGAGGACCGGCACAACCTGCGCGAAAGCTACCTGCGCGACCGCATCGGCGTCATGCTGGGTGGGCGCGCCTCGGAGCGGATGGTGTTCGGGGAAGTCAGCTCCGGCGCGGAGGAGGATCTCAAGCAGGCGACTCGCCTGGCACGTCACATGGTCACACACTGGGGCATGAGTGAGAAGCTCGGACCGGTGGCCTTCCGCAGGGGAGAGGAGCACATCTTCCTGGGTCGGGAAATGGCCCAGCAGCGTGATTTCAGCGAGCACACTGCGCAGATCATCGACGACGAGATCGGCCGTCTGGTCGGCGAGATCGAGAGCCGGGTGGTCGACCTTCTGAAGCAGCACCGTCCGCAGCTCGAGGCCGTGGCCGAGGCCCTCCTGGAAAGTGAAACGCTGGAGAGGGGCGAGATCGAGTCGCTCATCGAGCAAGCCGGAAAGGCCAACCCATGGAGGAGTCTGTGATGCGGCAACCACGCAACGTGCAACATCTGACCGGTTACGGCCTCCAGGCCCGGGACGGGTGAATCTCGGTCTGAAACAGCACTTCGTCGGACGAGCGCTTCGCCATCCTCGCCATGACCTGCCGGTTCATGAGCCAGGAGTTGATGCCGCCGCGGTGGCCGGATGCCAGTCGAACGAGCGCCTCCTCACTCAGATCGAGCGCATCCCGCCTGCGGGTATGCTCGTGGAGTCGAGGAAACATATTGGCGCTCCTGCCGGTCTCACTGGTACCTTATCGCGAGTCAGGCACAGGCATATGTCTCCCATCAACCGTTTCGTCTTCAGCATCTTGGTGATGTCCATGCCATTGCAGGCCGTGGCTGCTGCCGAGTCGATCGTGCTCGGCATGGGGTGCTTCTGGGGCGCCGAAAAGCGGATGTCCGAGATCCCGGGTGTCCTGGATGTCGAGTCCGGCTACGCGGGCGGCGATGCCGAGCAGGCGGGCTACCGGGACGTGCTGGCGCTGGAGAAGAGGATCCGGCGCGGCAAGACGGACCAACGCAACCACGCCGAAGTCATCAAGGTCAGCTTCGATCCCGAGCGGGTGAGCCTCGAGACGGTGTTGATCAAGTTCTGGGAGAACCACGATCCGACCCAGGGCGATCGCCAGGGCAACGATGTCGGCACCAACTACCGCAGCGCGATTTACACGGTCGACGACACGCAGCGGCAGACGGCGCTGAAGACGCGCGATACCTATCAGCGGGCGCTGAGCGCCGCGGGCTATGGCCCGATCACGACCGAGATTGCGCCGCTCCGCAACTACAATCGCGCCGAGGACTCTCATCAGGACTACCTGAAGAAGAATCCGAACGGCTACTGCGGGCTCGGTGGCACAAACGTGGCTTATCCGGGCGAGCCCCCGAAGGCGGCGGCGCCCCGACTGGCGGCCGACGCGCTCGATTTCGGGCGGCAGCTGATCGTCTTCGAGGCGGAAGACTGCCCTTACTGCAAGGCGTTCCGGGCCGAGGTGTTGGATGGCTGGGCATCGGAGGTGCCTGTCGTGACCACCTTCAATCGCGAGCCACCCGAGGGCTGGAAGCTGGAGAAGGCCTTGTTCGCCACGCCGACGATCGTCTTGTTCGAAAAGGGCAAGGAGGTCTCCCGCTACACCGGCTACAAGGGCGACGATGACCGCTTCTGGAAATGGCTCGGCTTCCAGATCCTGACGCCGGAGCAGCAGCAAATCGCCTTCAAGCAGGGCACCGAGCGGGCCTTCAGCGGATCGCACCTGGACGAGAAGCGCCCGGGCGTCTTCGTCGACCCCGTCACCGGCGCGCCCCTGTTCCGCAGCGACACCAAGTTCGACAGCGGGACCGGTTGGCCCAGCTTCTTCAACCCGATCGAGGGCGCGATCACCCTCCATGAGGACAACTCCCACGGCATGCGCCGAATCGAGGTCCGGAGTGCCAGCTCTGGCATCCACTTGGGACATGTCTTTGAGGACGGCCCGCCGCCGTCCGGCAGGCGCTACTGCATCAACGGCAACGTGCTGAGCTTCGTGCCGGACCCCGAGTGACGTCGGGTCGTTCCGGCCGTCCGTCGCGATCGAAGCGACGACGCGCCTCAAGACGTCATGCCGGCGTCTGGGTCAGCCAGGAGCCGGGCGGCCGCCGCCCCGACATCATTCTCGGTCGGTGGCACCTACCGACCACAGCCTTTGCACATCGGCACCCTCGCGGTAGCAGGCGACGAGGCAGTGGACGGGCATGCCCTGGTGTCGGGCATGGCGTGGGGGTGGGCAGCAGGCACCATCATTCAGGCGCAGATCATCCGGTGTGATCATGATGAGCGACGGCATTGAGTACATCGACCTTGGCACCGAAGATCCCGACGTCATCGGGCTCAAGGCGGTTGGGAGAACGACCGCACATGACATCGCCAGATTGGTGGCGGATCTAGAACGCATCCGGGCGTCGGGGCACAAGGCGCGTCTCTACCTGAACCTGCTGGGCTATGAAGGGTACGAATTGCCGGTTGTGAAAGAAAAGCTGGCCCACATGGCAACCCTTTGGAGCAGCATCGAGCGGTGCGCGTACGTGGTCGACAAGACCTGGATGTCGACACTGATCGGTTTGGTTGATGCCGTCACTCCGATGCATCTGCGTGCTTTCGGCAGCGATCAAGACGCGGAGGCACGAGCTTGGGTGATCTCGGGGGACGTGGCGGATCCTCGCTGATGCTGACCCCGCCGCGAAATGAAGGCGCGCCCTCAGAGCACCCTCAGTTGGTCCGGAGATTGATGATTCGCCTGTCCGGCACGCCGGCAGCGATGCTAGCGTCTGGCTGTCTTGCCCGACCGCTCCCTGAGAGCGGTGCTTCGAAAACCCGCGATCCTCTGGAGAAAGCCCCGTGAGCTACGCATTCGGCGTGGAGATTGACCTGCCCTTCGACGCGGCCCTGGAGCGCGTCATGTCCGCCCTGGCCTCAGAACATCTCGGCATTGTCAGCGACGTCAATGTCGCTGCCATCCTCAAAGCCAAGCTGAACGAGGACATCGGCGGCTATCGCATCCTGGGCGCCTGCGCTCCGGGGCTGGCCAAGCGCGTGATTGATGGCGAGCCGTCAGCCGGTGCCTTGCTGCCCTGCAATGTTGTGGTCCGCCACGTCTCCCCATCCCGGACCGCCGTGGATTTCATGGATCCGGTCACGGTGCTCGGTTTGGCTCACAACGAGGCTGCGGACCAGGTGGGCGCCGAGGCGCGAAGAATCCTTGAAAGGGTTGTCAACACTCTGAAGGGCTGAACCCTGCCGGGTCGGTGCTCGACTGGTTCGGATCAGGCAGCCCGGGTGACGCTGAAGATCCGACGCCTTGACGGCTCGGGCGATGCCGGCGGAAAGGCGGAATCCGGGGGAAGCGTCGCGAGCCTTATGCCAATCAGTATCTCAAGGATGTCAGAGCCTGCTCCACTCTGACCAGCCTTCCTTAGGCTGGCGGTTTGCGCTTCGAGCGCATTGCTGTCAGGCTTGGGATCGAGCAGCCGACAAGGCGAGACCTCGAAGCGAGGTCCTCACCAGGTCGGGCAAGTGGCGTTGAAGATGTCGAAACCTTCGCGAACATCATGAGCCAACGTGCGAACCCCTGTGATTGCGTTCACCGGATCGACAGCGACGGCCGGATCAGCTTCGTCAACGACGCCTGGTTGGTGTTCGCCGAACAGAACGGCTGGCCGGTGACGGCCGCACAGGTGATCGGCTCGCCCTTGATGCAGCAGATCGCTGATTTGGAAACCCGGCACATCTATCAGCTACTCATCGACAGCATCCGGGGAGGGGGGCGCCAGGCCCGTTTTCTCTACCGGTGTGATTCCCCGGATCGTCGACGTCTCATGGAGATGCGGGTCAGCGGCCGCGCGCCGGGGCAAGTGGAGTTCCGCAGCCGCGTGCTTCGCCTGGAGCCGCGCGAGCCCGTGGCGCTGCTCGACCCTCGTCACCAAAACCGCTCCAGCGACATCCTGACCGTCTGCAGCTGGTGCAAAGCGGTGCTGGCAGAACAGACCTGGGTCGAAGTGGAGCAGGCGGTGCGGCGACTCGCCATACTGACCGAACGCGCGCTGCCGCGGATCAGCCACGGGATCTGCCCTGGCTGCAGCGAGCGCATGAAGACGGCAGGTGAGCATCGATGAAGATCCTCGTTCTGGACGACAATCACGTCCTCGCGCAGGCACTGTCCGATCATTTGTCCGAGCATGGCCACCGTGTCGTCCCAGCGTACGAGGGACGACTCGGATCGATTCTCTGTGAACGGAAGGATTTCGATCTGATCGTGATCGACCTAATCTTGCCCGATGTAAACGGAATCGACGTGCTGGAGCAGCTGCAGAGGAAGGACCGGATGCCGAGGGCGATCGTGATGAGCGGCTTCGCGGAGCTGCTGAGCGAGGTGTCCCCCCGCATGGAGGCGTTGCATGTCGAAGGCGTGCTCCAGAAGCCATTCTCGTTCTCGGATCTCGATGACCTGCTCACACGAGTCCACTGACTCGAGCGATCCTCGATCAACCCGCCGGACCCTAGGAGCCTGTCTGACTAAGGATGAATCAACTACGGAAGCGGGACAGCGGTCCATGTCGCCCCGCTCTTTCGTTACATAGCCCCCACTATGCGCCTCAAAACCGGAACGCAATGGCCTCGCTCTCCCACTCCCTCGCTTCGATCTCCCTCAGTCCGACAGGTTCGTGCGCCGGCATGGTGATGGAAGCGAGATCGGTGGGCGAGGGCGCCGGCCGGCGGTTGACGGCAGGGCGCGGAGCCACGTGGGCGCAGATCGCAGCCGTTGGTGTAACCGCAGCGGACGTGGCCCGCGTGCGGGATTCTCCGGGCGAGCGGGTTGTCCCCGGTATAGGGACGGGAGTCGGCGCTTGTCTGTCCATGGTCCGCATCAGGACCATTTCATGAGGACGAATTGACTTGGCCCGATCCAGCATGCCCGGCGTCTCCACCTGGCGCACGGATCTGATCCTGTTTCAGAGGGGCAGGGGGATCCGGGCCGGGGCGCGGTCATTGCGAAGTCCCGTTTCCGGGGATGGGAGTGCACTGGCCAAGGCTGTGAGTCGACCATGCGATTCGAGTACGTGAGCTGGAGCCGCTTCGCGAGCCTGTGCGGGGTGCTGTACCGGCGGATTGATGCGGACGGGTACAAGCCTGATCTGATTGTAGCCGTCACGCGAGGCGGATACCCGGTCGCACGGGTGCTGGCCGATTATTTCGGGGTTCTGGATCTTGTGACCCTCAAGATCGAACACTATCGCGGCCCCGACAAGATGCGTTCCGCCGTGGTCCGTTACCCGCTGCCCCTCGACATCCCCGGGCGGCGGGTTCTTCTGGTCGACGATGTGTGCGATTCGGGCGACACCTTCGCCGTCGCCCTTCGGCATCTGGACGCAAAGGGCCCGCCCGCGGCGCTGCGAACCGCGGTTCTGCATCACAAGCAGACATCCGGCGTGACGCCCGACTACCATGCCCGGCGCGTGCTGAAATGGCGTTGGATCACATATCCCTGGGCCTTGGTGGAGGATCTGACCTCATTGGTCGCGCGGATGGAAGGTCGGCCCGAGACGGTCGAAGCGCTGGGCGAGCGGCTCGCCGCGGTGGAAGGTTTGGAGTTGCCTTCCGGGGTTCTCGAAGAGGTTGGTCCGATCGTGCTCGCACGGGCACGCGAGGCTGACATCAATCGCCTCTGATACGGCCGTCTTCGGCACTTGCGAACCATCACCCTGCTTGCTGTGCTGGGTCGGGCGGTCAGCCCTTGTCACCCCCAATCGGCGGTGACCCGACACAAACCTGGGCCGGGACTGAAGAGCAGCGCCGCGGCGGAGCGTCTGATGTGACGAGGTTTGCAGCGATCCTCAGGCACTGCGCAGTCGCGTGGCCTTAACCACGCCGATAGCGGCAAAGGGCAGCACGAGGCCGAGCGCCATGACGGTCAACAGCAGCCAGCCCAGCTCGGAGTAGTCTGCCGGGACCGTGACCATCGCATTGGCGCCGCCGCGGACCTCCCGCGTGACGGTGAAGACTTGATTGAGATACTTGGTGCCAAGCTGACCGGCCGAGAGGGCGAGGTTGGTGAACGAGGCCATGACCGCGAAGAAGGTGGCCTTGAGGTGGGCGGGGGCGGAATTCGCGATCCAGGCGAGCATCGGGATCATGGCGACCTGTCCCAACGGCGACTCCACGGCTGTGTCCACCAGGGCAATGAACCGGGCGTCCACCACGCCGGCGGTATGTGCGGCGGTCCAGTGATGGACACCGAAATACAGCCCGACGTTCGGCAGCGCGAGCAGGGTGGCCAGGATCGTGAGAACGCCGACGATGTAGGCAATGGAATAATCCGCCATGAAGCGGCGGAAGGCGAACATGGCCGCCAGCGCCATGCTGCTGCCGATCAGCGACAGTACGGAGAGGAAATGCTGATCGAATCCAAGGACGTCGATCATCCACCAGGTCTCTCCCGCCCCGGGGGTGGGGACGGCCCGGTAGACGAAGATGATGATCGCGGTGCCGAGCAGCAGGCGCCCGGCCTCGGGCGTGAGCTCCCGCAGCAGGCGCGTGATCAGGAAGATCACGATGGAGAGCGACCCGAGGAATACGATCTCCTCGTTGTAGGGGACATCGCCCAATCCCACCGCCAGCGTGAACACCACGAACACCAGGCTGCCGCCGAGGATCCAGGCGTTCGGTTTGGTCGGCTCGGCACGGCCACGGAGCAGGCGCTCGGCAGCGGGCCCATGGCCGAGCGCGCGCAGCCGGCGGACCTCGCGGCGCTTCGTCAGACCGCCCAGGATCACGCCTGAGACCGAGGCCGCCGGAATCAACAACGCGAGCGCATAAATGCGGACGTAGGTGGCGAGCTTGTCGGGCTCGTCCATGCCCTCCACGTCCCTGAACAACCAGACGTTCAGCAGCGCGACGACCACGCCGCCGCCGATGATGGCGACCCGTCCCAGGGTCTGCATCGTGGTGTGCATGAGGCGCCGGCGTTCGGGCGCAATGGGCCAGCCGTCCTCGTCCAACGTGGGGACCGCCTCGACGGTCATGGCGTCAGCCACCACGTCTTGAACCACATAGCCAAGCGGTGCGAGCAGGACGCTCAGGACGTACCATGTCTCCACCGGCATCAGCTCCGCCATCGACTGCGGTCGGGTCAGCAAGCCGAGCATGATCAGCAGACTCGTTGCGATGAGTCCGGCGCCGGCATAAACCAGCACGGCCTTGTAGCGCCAGATCAGGTCGACCAGATGACCCAGCGGCATCTTCAGGGCCCAGGGGATCATGGCCCAGAAGGCGAGGGCCGCGAGCAGCTCAGCGGAGAGCCCGAGGTAGTCCTTGACGAAGAAGGTCCCGACGATCGCCGTCAGGCCGGACACTCCGGCGGCGAGATACACCATCAGGGGTGGCAGGTAGGACAGCCGTACCTCCCGTCCCAGCTCCAGAACGGTGCGGTCGAGCCAGCGATATGCGCGCGTCCACATCGCCAGGCAGCATGCAGTCAGTCGATGGACGTTTCAACCTCGAGAAAGCCGCCCGGACGGAACAGTTTCGGCTGCGCGTAGAGGGGTCTGCGGGGGCGTCCACAGCGGGATGCTTGATCTCGACCTCCGTGTCGCCGGGGTTGGCCGCGAGGATCAATAGGGCGCCGTCGCCGAGCCGCGCATGGACTCGTATGCCCCGTCGCCCGATCAGCTCGAATTGGTCTTGGCCGCCTGTGGTTCCCGGCAGGGGGGGCGATCTCCCGCCGGCGAACGGTGAGCAGTTTCCGGCGGAACCGGTGCCAGTCCGCGTGCGGCTCGGTGCCGAGGCTGTCCCAGTCGATCGATGAACGCGTATGGCCATCGAAGGTGCTCCCGGCTGCCGCGGGACCCGCTCCGGAGCATCGGCGGCTCCAGGCGCAGCGGCTGGCCCCCAGGAGGATCGGCGCGTTCGCGCAGATCGTCAATCGGTGTCCTCCGCCTCGACGGGTCCACCTGTCCCGGGACGATCCTGTTCCTCGGCAGTCACAGGCGGGTCAGACTCACCGTCTGCCGGAAGCGGGCGAGGGCGATGGCGAAGGCCAACGCGCCCAGGCCCAGGGTCGCGGCCAGGTGGGGCCAGACCAGCTCGAGCCCGGCGCCGCGGAAGACCACCGATTGGACGAAAGCGACGAAGTGGGTAGTGGGTGAGATGAGCATCAGCCGCCGCAGCAGATCCGGCATGGCGTCGAGCGGGGTGTTGGCGCCCGAGAGCATGTACATGACCAGAAAGAGCGGGATGGAGAGCAGACCGAACTGGGGCATGGTGCGGGTGAGTGTGGCCAGCAGGATGCCGAAAGCGGTGAGCGCGAAGAGATAGACGCCTAGTCCGAGCACGAAGAGCCCGAGAGACCCCGCGTTGGGGACCCCGAGCAGCCCCTGGACGACCACCAACATGGCGAGGGTCGCGGCTACGACGATCACCAGGGCGTTGGCCCAGACCTTGGCGAGCATGATCTCCGCGGAGGTGAGCGGCATCACCAGCAGGTGCTCGATGGTTCCGTGCTCGCGCTCGCGGATCAGCGCCGCCCCGGTCAGGACGATGCCGAGCAGTGTAACCATGTTGACGATCTGCATCACCGCCAGGAACCATGTCGACTCGCCGTTCGGGTTGAAGGCGAGTCGGGTGACCGGCACCACCTGATCTGGCGCCTCCGCCTGGTCGCCGTGGAGGTAGCGCAGCGGCTCATCGGTGAGCACCCGCTCCAGATAGCGCGCGCCTGCGCCCGCCATCGCCATGGCGGTCGCGTCGACATTGACCTGCACCGCCGGGCTGCGGCCTTCCTCGGCATCGGCCTGGAACCGGGGCGGCAGGTCGATCACGAAGGTGTATTGGCCGGCATCCATCGTCGCGTCGATATCGGCCACCCCGATGTGGTCCGGCGACTGAAAGTACGGCAGGCGCAGGCTCTCGGCCATCCTGGCCGAGAGCGGGGAGCGGTCCTCGTCGACGATCGCGACCGAGGCGTTCTTGAGCTCGAGCTTGACGCCGCGCGCCGGGGCGATGATGGCAAAGGTGAAGGCGTAGAGTATGAGCAAGACGAGGACGGGATCGTAGCGCAGGCTGATGAGCTCCTTGAGCCCAAGGCGATAGACGTTGGTGAGCCGCATCTCAGCGCTCCTGGGTCCGCAGCAGGGCGAGCCCGAGCAGGAAGAAACCAAGTCCGAAAGCGGCGAGCACCAGGTCGTCCAGCCAAAGGCCACCCAGGGTCAGCCCCTTGGTGAAGGTCCCCACGCTCACATGGTTGAACCAGGCGCTTGGGAAGCCGTGGCCCATGAAACGCGCTGGACCCGTCAGCGCGGAGACCGGCACCAGCATGCCCGAGAACAGGATGGTCGGGATGGTGCTCGCGATGGCCGTGCCGAAGACCGCCGCGATCTGGGTTCGCATGAAGGTCGAGATCAGGAGCCCGAGCCCGGTGCTCGCGAAGACGAACAGGACCGCCCCCAAGGTGAGTGCGCCCAGACCCCCGGTCAGCGGCACCCGAAACAGGAAGAGCGCCATCATGAGCAGCATGACGTAGCTCAGGAGGGCCAGCCCCACGTAGGGGAGCTGCTTTCCGAGCAGGAACTCCACGCCGTTGCTCGGCGTCGCGTAGAGGTTGACGATTGAGCCCAGCTCCTTCTCTCGCACCACCCCGACCGCGGTCATCGTGGCCGGGATCATGATCAGCAGCAACATCAGGATCCCCGGCACCATTGCATAGACGCTTTTGAAATCCTGGTTGTAGCGAAAGCGGGTCTCGACGTCCACCAAGGCCGTGGACGGGGCGCCGCCGCGGGACTCCAGATAGTGTCGATGCACCCCTTCGACGTAGCCGCGGATGGTGTCGCTGCGGAACGGGATGGCCCCATCGATCAGGAAGCCGACCTCGGGCCGGGCGCCGCGCTTCAGGGCCCGCCCGAAGCCCGGCGGGATCTCGATCGCCAGGGTCAGCCGGCCGCTCGCGAGCCGCCGTTGCATGTCCGTGTCAGTGACGAGGGGGGGCTGCTCGGAGAACCAGGGCGAACCGGCGAAGTGCTCAAGGTACTCCCGGCTCGCCGGGCTGCGGTCGTGGTCGAGCCCGGCATAGGCGATCTCTTCGACGTCGAAGGAGATTCCGAATCCCATGGCGAACATCAGGAGCACCGGCCCGAGCAGGGCGAAGGCGAGACGGATCGGGTCGCGCCGCAGCTCGGTGGTCTCGCGCCTGACAAAGGCCCAGAGCCGGCGCAGGAAGAGTCGGCGCGGGCTGGGCGGCGGGCGCGGCCGGCCCGGGTGCGGGCGTGCCCCCCCCCACTCGGCGCGCGACTCCTCACCGCCCTGCGCGAGGCCCCGCTCCATGTAGGCGACGAAGGCGTCCTCCAGCGTCGCCGCGCCCCGCTCGGCCTTGAGTGCACCCGGGGTGCCCTCGGCGAGAACCCGTCCCGCGTGCATGAGCGAGATGCGGTCGCACCGCTCTGCCTCGTTCATGAAGTGGGTGGAGATGAAGAGGGTCACCCCCTGCTCACGGGAGAGGCCGAGCAGCTGCTCCCAGAAGCGGTCACGGGCGATCGGGTCGACCCCGGAGGTCGGCTCGTCCAGGATCAGGAGCTCCGGCTCGTGGATCACCGCGACCGCCAGCGAGAGGCGCTGGCGCACCCCAAGCGGCAGCTCCTCGGCCCGGGCGTCGAGATGCCGCGCGAGATCGAAGCGCTCGCTGACCTCCGCGATCCGCCGGGGTATGTGCTCGGGGGGCAGGTGATAGAGACGCGCGTGCAGGTCGAGGTTCTGCCGTACGGAGAGCTCCCCGTAGAGCGAGAAGGATTGGGACATGAACCCCAGGCGGCGGCGCAGGGCCGCGTCCTCCGCCTCCACCGGCTGACCGAACACGAAGGCCGAGCCCTCGGTGACCGGCAACAGGCCGGTGAGCATGCGCATGGTGGTGGTCTTGCCGCTGCCGTTGGAGCCGAGGAAGCCGAAGATCTCCCCCTTGCGGATCGATAGATCGACCCGATCGACGGCGGTGAAGTCACCGAAGCGGCGGGTCAGTCCCTCGGCCCGGATGGCGGGTGGGCCGCCCCCCGTGGGCGGACGGGTTCGGACCGCCAGGGGCCGATGGGCGCCCCGTCGCTCTGCGGGGAGCAGGGCAACAAACACCGCCTCCAAGTCGTGCTCGCCGGTTTGCGCGCGCAGCTCGGCCACGGTGCCCTGGGCGAGCACGCGCCCGGCGTCCATTGCCACCAGGGTGTCGAAGCGCTCGGCCTCTTCCATGTAGGCCGTGGACACCAGGATGCTGAGGTCCGGGCGCCGCAGACGCAGCCGCCCCATCAGGTCCCAGAAACGACGCCGGGAGAGCGGATCGACGCCGGTCGTCGGCTCGTCGAGGATCAGCAGGTCGGGCTCGTGGATCAGTGCGCAGCAGACCCCGAGCTTCTGCCTCATGCCGCCCGAGAGGTTGAGCGCGGGTCGGTCGATGAAGGGGGCGAGGCCGGTGGCCGCGGTGAGCTCGGCGATGCGCTCGGCCCGGGTGGCCCGGTCCTGCCCGAACAGGCGGCCGAAGAAATCCAGATTCTCCCGGACCGAAAGGGCCGGGTAAAGGTTCCGGCCGAGCCCCTGCGGCATATAGGCGATACGCCGGAGCACCGCTTCGCGCCCGCGGCGCAGCCGCAGGTCCCGCCCCAGCACCTCGACGCGTCCGGACTGGATCCGGCGCACACCCGCGACGATGCCGAGCAGCGTCGACTTGCCGACCCCGTCCGGGCCGATCAACCCGCTCATCCGCCCGGCGGGAAGCTCCAACCCCACCCCAGCGAGGGCAGTGGCCGAGCGGTAGGCGTGGCTCAGCCCGCTCAGTCGGACAACGGGGGGCGCGGTGTGCTCGGCCATGTCGGCAGCCTCGGGGCGAGATGCTCGGGCCAGGGGGTCTCCGGTCTGATCTGCACGTAGGCGACACCGGGGACTCCCGTCTTTACCCATGCCTCGTAGCGGGCGAGGAGCTCGGGGTCGATGCGCACCTTGACGCGGAAGGCGAGGTTTTCGCGAACGCTTTGGGTCTCTACCTGTTTGGGGGTGAACTGGGCGCGCGGGGCAACGAAGGAGACTTCAGCGGGGATCACGTACTGAGGGGCGGCATCGAGCAGGATCCGGGCCGGTGCGCCGAGGGCGGCCCATCCGGCCGCCGGCGCGGGCAGAAAGATGACCATGTAGACATCGGTCAGGTCAAGCAGGGTCAGGACCTTGCCGCCTGCCCCCAAGACTTCGCCGGGTTCCGCCAGGCGGTAGAGCACACGGCCGCCCCGCGGTGCCTTGAGGGTGCTGTCGGCGATATCGACCTCGATGCGCTCGATACTCGCCTGTGCCGCCTCGATCGCCGCATCGCTCGCGGTCACCTGGACCTGGGCGGCCCTCAGTGCCGCCTCGGCGGTGCGTGCATCGGTGCGGGCCCGGTCGACCTGCTCCTCCGAGACGAACTGGTCGGAGCGCGAGAGTCGCTGTAGACGCGCGAGCTCGCGGCGGGCGAGCTCGAGCTCGCTCACGCGCTGCTCCACCACGGCCAGCGCGTACTCGCGCTCCTGCTGGGCGCGCCGCCGCTCCGCGCGGGCCTGGCGCTGCTGGGCCGCAAGCGCATCCGTGTCGAGCACCGCGACCACCTGTCCGGCCTCCACCCGGTCGCCCTCGCGCACGCGCACCTCCGCCAGCCGCCCCGGCAGCTTGGTCGCCACGTCCACCTCGGTTGCCTCGAGGCGACCATTTCCCATCGCAAAGCCGTCGGGCAGCGCGGGCTCGCCCAGCAGGTCATCCAACATGTCGGGGAACGCCTTCAGATCGCCGCCGGCGACGAGAACCCACCCTGCTGTGGCGACCACGAGAAGGCTGAGAAGGATCGCCGCGACGACCAGCCAGCGGCGTCTGGAGCTCATGAATTGCGGCCTGGGTGGTCCGGGCGACAGCGCCCGTTGCGATTCTAGCGCCGCCGATCACGCCGCGAAAATGGGTTGGTAGACCGCAGGCGGGGATCCAAATCGCGGCTCGACGGCGACGCGATTGAGCCGCGGGAGCGCGGGACCCACTGGACCCGCCCATCCCAAAGAAGGCGGAGGCGCATCTCCCGCAGCGGATCAGCTTGGCCGGCGCGGAAAGAGCGCCGGCGTCCGTGCCTTGTAGGCTCGAAACGTGGGGTCGTCACCCCAGCGCTCTTCGGCTTTGGCCTCCAGCAAGGGGATGCCGCTGACTCGGGTGAGCAAGAGGAAGACGAATGCCGGCGAGAGCAGGGTCAGATACTGCCATCCGGAGAGCGCCGGCAGCGCGATCAGCGCGATTCCGACCCACAACGTGATCTCTCCGAAGTAGTTGGGGTGGCGCGACCAGGCCCACAGCCCGGTGGTGATGAAACGGCCGGCATTGGCCGGGTCCCGGCGGAAGCGGCGCTTCTGGTTGTCACTGATCGCCTCGGTTGCGAAACCGACGATCCAGATCCCGATACCGAGGAGCCCCACGAGCCCCAGCGGCACGGTCTTCGACGAGGTGATGGCGGCCAGCGCGGCGGCGAGCGTCAGGAAGATCCAGAGGCCTTGGAGCGTCCAGGCCATCAGAAAGCGGGCGAACGATGGCTTGATGGTGTCGAAGCGGTCGTCGCGACCGGCCTGCCTGACGCGCAGGAACAGAAAGCTGCCCAGGCGGAGCGCCCAGATGGAAACCAACCCGACGAGCAGGATGGATCGCGCATCGTACGCGCCGGCAAGGAGTAGGGTGCCGATCGCCACGGCCAGATAGGTGAGACTGCCCGTGAGGTCATAATAGTGCTCGGTCTGTGCCCGGTAGGATGGAACGAAAACGATCCACTGCACGATGAAGGCGAACGCCCCGGCCAGCGCGAGTACCGGCCACCCGGAGACGGTCACGCCGCCTTGACTGCCGGCCCAGGCCATCCCGGCGGCGATCGCCAGGGCCGCGAGGATCGCGAGGATGGGTACGATGACCTTGTCGTTCATGTCCGTCGGACCGATGGGCTGGAAGTAAAAAGATGGTCGGTTTCGAGTCGACCGGCAGCGACTCGGGCGACCCGAACGCCCCCGAGATTCGGAGATGATGGGAGCGAGCCCGAGATTCGACAAGGACGCTCGGATCCGGCTGCGGTGGATTCTCCTGTAGGCGTTGCCGTCGCTGGTGACCTCGGTCGCGGCGCTCCCCATGGCCCTCCTCGTGCCGGCCTTCTAAGCCGAGGAGCTCGGGGTGCCGCTCGCGGCCGTCGGTGCCGCGATCGGCGTATACTCCCGGTAGGAGCCGGGCGCCCGGAAGCCGAGTGCGCGGATGCGCTCGGCGGTGGGTCTCTTGTCGAGGGGAGACACTGGGGGTCTTTCGGTCATAGTGAAACATGTTTGATCAAATCATTTTGATCGCGAAGAGCGATCTGATCGGGAGGGTCCGTGCGGCGATGCCGCTCGGCGCCCGGCCGCACCGGCTGCGACCTCCTCAGCCAAGGGCCTGACCCTCATGCTGATCTTCGGACCCGTCCCTTCGCGGCGCCTCGGGCAAAGCCTCGGCATCAACAACATCCCGCCGAAGTCGTGCTCCTACTCCTGCGTCTACTGCCAGGTGGGACCCACGTCGCAAACGGAGATCGCGCCGCGGACCTTCTACGCGCCTGAGCGGGTCGTCCAAGAGGTCGAGCGGCATCTCGCACGGCTCAGGGCGCGCGGGGAGCGGGTGGACTATCTGACCTTTGTCCCGGACGGCGAGCCCACCCTCGACGCTCGCCTGGGTGACACCATCGAGCGCCTGCGCCCCTTGGGGATCCCGATCGCGGTGATCTCCAACGGGTCGCTCCTGTTCCGCGCGGCCGTCCGCGAAAGTCTGTGTAAGGCGGATTGGGTGTCGGTGAAGATCGACGCCATCGAGACGGACGTGTGGCGCCTGGTCAACCGGCCGCATCCCGACCTGGATCACGCCGAGATGCTGGAGGGCGTGCTGGCCTTCGCTGCCCGCTACCGAGGCACGCTTGCCACCGAGACCATGCTGGTGGCCGGCATCAATGACGGCGATGCCAACGCCGAGGCCGTTGGCCGCTTCATCGCGCGGCTTGCCCCGCCCTGTGCCTATCTGTCGGTGCCGATCCGACCACCGGCGGAACCCGGCGTGACGCCTCCCGATGCGGACAGGCTCAACCGCTTCTTTCAGATCGTCCGCGGCCACACCGAGCGGCTGGAGCTGCTGAGCGGGTACGAGGGGGACGCCTTTGCCTCCACCGGAAACCTGGCGGACGACCTGCTGGCA
The DNA here is from genome assembly GCF_022340925.1 of Thiocapsa sp. Taxonomy (GTDB): domain Bacteria; phylum Pseudomonadota; class Gammaproteobacteria; order Chromatiales; family Chromatiaceae; genus Thiocapsa. The sequence goes on along the minus strand of NZ_JAJDNA010000090.1, from coordinate 13,246 downwards.
ATTGCCGCCGTCCACCCCTTGCGCGAGAGCGCTGTGCAGGCGTTGGTCGAACGTTCGGGAGGCGCCTGGGCCGTGGTGGAGCGGCTGGTCGCAGATCGCCTGCTGGTCGCGACAGAGTTTGGCGGCCACCGCTTCTACGTGCGCGGCCTGCATCGGGATCCCGCCCCGGGTCGGGGAGCGCGGATCGGGCATGCGCAGGCCGACACGGATTGAGGGCGATCACCCCCGGGGATGGACAGTGGTGACAGATGTCCGGTGCGGCATCCTGCGCTGTGGGTTCGGACTGCTCGCTGGCCCGGCTCCGGGGAAGCGCCCGACGTCTCGATTGTAGGAGGCGGGTTCCGTCAGGGCGGGTACGGGTGGACGCCTCGCCGTCTTATGGCGCATCCTTTGGCAGTCGACGGGCTGGTGGGCGCCAGCGACGCTGGATGCGACATGCGAGGAAAGAAGCAACCGAAATCGCTGCTATACCGCTGGACCGTGGCGGCATTGGCTGCAAATCTGCTGCCCGGATGCAGTGTGGACGCGCCCGAGACCCCGGTACTGCGCTGGTACGTGTTCGACGAGCCATCCGGGGCCTTCGCCGAGGCGTCGCGACGCTGCGCCGAGGCGTCGGACGGCGCCTACCGCGTCGAGCTCAGGCCCTTGCCGGCAGATGCCGATCAGCAGCGCGAGCAGCTGGTGCGCCGTCTCGCCGCCCGCGACGACGACATCGACATCATCGGGATGGACGTGATCTGGACCGCCGAGCTCGCCGAGGCCCGTTGGATCCTGCCCTGGCCCGAGGATCAGGCGGAGGCTGCGCGGGAGGGCAGGATCCCGGCGGCGGTCGCGAGCGCGACCTATCAGGGGAGGCTCTGGGCGGCGCCCTTTACCACCAACACCCAGCTACTCTGGTACCGCACCGACCGCGTGTCACGGCCACCCCAGACCTGGGACGACATGATTGACATGGCCGAGTCACTGGGCGAGGAGGGCACCATCCAGGCCCAAGGGGCCCGCTACGAGGGGCTCACTGTCTTCTTCGTCTCTCTGCTCGCATCGGCGGGTGGCTCGGTGTTGGACGAGGCGGGTGCCGCTGCCCTGCAGCCGGGTCCCGTGCGTGAGGCCCTGCGTCTCATGCGACGCCTCGCCGGGTCACCTGCCTCAGACAGGGGGCTCGCGAGCGCCCGCGAGGATCAGGCTCGCCTGGCGTTCGAGTCCGGCGGCTCGAGCTTCATGCTCAACTACACCTATGTGTGGCCGAGCGCCCGCTCGAACGCCCCGGCGGTCGCCGAGCATATGGGCTGGGCGCGTTGGCCGGCGGTCGAGGCGGGCCGACCGAGCCGGGTGACGATCGGCGGAATCAATTTGGGGGTAGGGGCCTTTTCGCGGCACCCGGACCTGGCCCTGCGCGCCGCCGCCTGTATCGCCTCGCGCGACGGCCAGCGGCTCGCCGCAGAGCGCGGCGGTCTGCCGCCGACCACCGCCGCCCTCTACGACGACCGCCAGGTGCGCGCGACCTTTCCCTTCGCCGATCTGCTGCGCGAGACCTTGAACGACGCCGCCCAGCGGCCCAAGACCCCTCTCTACAACGACGTCTCGCTGGCGATCAGCCGGACATTGCACCCACTCGCCGAGATCGACCCGGACGGCGATGCGGAGCGCCTGCGGCAGGCGGTCGGACGCGCACTGCGCTCGGAGGGGCTCTTGTGAGTCCGCGGCGCGACGCGTCCGAGGAGCGTTTCGGGTGGCTGCTGTGCACACCGGCGGTGCTGGCCATGCTGCTGGTGACCGCCTACCCGATCCTCTATGCCCTGTGGCTGTCGCTCTTTCGCTACGACCTGCGTTTCCCGGACCAACGGGAGTACGTCGGGCTCGCCAACTATGCCAGCGTGCTGACCTCCGGAGTCTGGTGGGAGTCCCTCGCCAACACCCTGATCATTACAGTGGCGTCCGTCGCCATCGAGCTGGTGTTGGGCATGCTGCTTGCGCTGGTGATGCATCGGGTGCTCTTCCTGCGGCGCACCGTCCGGGCCTCCGTCCTGGTCCCCTATGCCATCATCACGGTGGTCGCGGCGCTGGCCTGGAAGTTCGCGTTCGATCCGGTGACCGGTTTCGTCAATCCCTGGCTCGGGCTGGAGCAGGCCTGGCTCACCGAGCGCTGGTCAGCCTTCCTCGTGATCATTCTCACCGAGGTGTGGAAGACGACGCCGTTCATGGCCCTGCTGCTGCTCGCGGGGCTGACACTCGTGCCCCAGGACCTGCTGGACGCGGCGCGGGTGGACGGTGCCAACGCGGCGCAGCGCTTCTTTCGCGTGACCCTGCCGCTGATGCGCTCCGCCATTCTGGTGGCCCTCTTGTTCCGCACCCTGGATGCCTTTCGCATCTTCGACACCGTCTTCGTTCAGACCCGCGGCGCCCAGGGCACGGAGACGGTCTCCATCGTCGGCTATCATGCCCTGGTGACCCGGCTGAACCTCGGGCTCGGCTCGGCGGTCTCGGTGCTGATCTTCATTTGCGTGATCGCCATTGCGGCGCTCTTCGTCAAGGGCTTCAGAGTCAGCTTCGCCGCGGGGGAGGAGTCATGAAGCCGGGGAGCAGCCTGCTCGACACCCTGTTCTGGCGCGCCGGCGGGCTGCTGGTGCTCGTCTATGCACTGCTGCCGGTGGCCTGGATCCTGTCCCTCTCGCTCAAGCCCGCCGCGGACCTCAACGACAAGCACTTCGTGCCCGGCGAGCTGAGCCTCGAGCACTACCAGGCCGTTTTCGTCGATGCCCAGTTCCCGGCCGCTGTTTGGAACTCCATCGGCATCGCCGCCATCTCAACCGCCCTCTCTGTGCTGCTCGCCATGTTCGCCGCCTACGCCATCGTCCGGCTGCGCTTCCGCGGACGCGCCCTGATCCTGGGGGCGGCCCTGTCGATCGCCATGTTTCCGCCGGTCGCGGTGATCGGACCCCTGTTCAATCTTTGGCGGACCCTCGGCCTCTACGACACCTGGCCCGGTCTGATCCTGCCCTACATGACCTTCACCCTCCCGCTGGCGATCTGGACCCTGTCCGCCTTTTTTCGTGAGATCCCCTGGGACCTGGACAAGGCGGCACGGGTGGACGGGGCCACACCACTGCAGGCCTTTCGTCACGTGATCGTCCCGCTGGCGGCGCCGGGGGTCTTCACTGCGGCGATCCTGGTGTTCATCTTCGCTTGGAACGACTTCCTGTTCGCCGCGGCGCTCACATCCACCAACGATGCCCGCACGGTGCCGGCCGCCATCGCCTTCTTCACCGGCAGCTCGCGCTTCGAGTTGCCGACGGGCTCGATCGCAGCGGCCTCGGTGGTCGTCACGGTGCCGGTGATCCTGGTCGTCCTCGTCTTTCAGCGGCGCATCGTGGCCGGGCTCACGGCCGGTGCGGTCAAGGGGTAGGCATGGCGGAGATTGTCCTCGACCGGATCGAGAAGCGCTTTGCGGACGGCACCCAAGCGGTCCGGCCAACCGATCTGACCATTCGCGACGGGGAGCTGTTCATCCTGGTGGGCCCGTCCGGGTGCGGCAAGTCGACCCTGCTCAAGATCATCGTCGGTCTGGAGCGGCCGACCGCCGGAGAGATCCGGGTCGCCGGCGAGGCGGTCACGGGTCGGGACCCCAAGGACCGCAACATGGCCATGGTGTTCCAGAGCTATGCCCTCTATCCGCACATGACGGTGCGCGAGAACATGGCCTTTCCCCTCAAACTCGCCAAGCTGAACCCGGCCGAGATCGCCGCGCGGGTCAAGGAGGCCGCAGAGATCCTGGAGCTCGGCGAGCTGCTCGAGCGCAAGCCCGCGGCGCTCTCCGGCGGTCAGCGCCAGCGCGTGGCCATGGGTCGGGCAATCGTCCGCCACCCGGCCGCTTTTCTGCTCGACGAGCCCCTGTCGAATCTGGACGCCAAGCTCAGGGTGCAGATGCGCACCGAGCTGGCGCGTCTGCAGCGACGCCTCGGCACCACCACCGTCTATGTCACCCACGACCAGACCGAGGCCATGACACTCGGCGACCGCATCGCGGTGCTGCGCAAGGGGGAGATCCAGCAGGTCGGCAGTCCGCGGGAGCTCTACCAGTGCCCCGCCAACATCTTCGTTGCGGGCTTCATCGGCTCGCCCGCCATGAACTTCGTCCCCGCGGAGATCGACGGGGACCGGCTCATCCTGCCGATGACCGAGATCCCGCTGCCCGACGCGTTGCGAGGGCGATTGTCGGCGAGAACGCGCGAGGTCATCGTCGGCATCCGCCCAGAGCGATTCACCGACGCCGCACGGTCAGGTGGGTGCGCGGGTGTCTTCAGTGCCGGCGTGGAGGTGGTCGAGTGGCTGGGGGCGGATCTCTACGTGCATTTCGACGTCCGGGCTCACACCGGGGGCAGGCTGGGTGCACTCCAGCAGGAGCTGGAGCTCGACGCCGGGCACGCCGGGCGCCTGCGTCTGGTGGCGCGCGTGGGCACGGACAGCCGCGTGCAGGAAGGGGGAGCGCTGGGTCTGTGCGTCGATCCCGGCGGCGTCCTCCTGTTCGATGCCGAGACCGGGGGGCGCCTCGACACCGGCAGCGCCTGATGCCTTCGTCTTACCACTGACCCTTCAGCGCCTGCCGCGCGGCGTCTTGAACGCTCTGGGGGTAGTGGGGCGCGAAGAACCAGACCCTGGGGCGCTCCGCCGGCTCGAGGCCGCGATGAGGCGGTTCGAGCTCTGTGCGCACCAGTAGGACGATGTCGCTGCTCGCCCAGGGGTGGCGGTACCAGTAGTGGTGTCCCTCGATATCGAAACCGCGCTCACCCTGCCCCCGCGACACGTCGATGATCTCGAGGTTCTCGAGATCATGTGATGTCGCAAAGGCTTCCTCTTCGTCCTCCGCCTCCAGGGTGCCCATGCGGGACTGCCCGCCCATGAGCGACTTGGCTGCCTCCAGTGCATCGTCGCCATCGGACACAGTGACGACCACCTGGTCAGACAGCTCGCTGATCGCGGGCAGCCGCTCGAGAAACCGGTCAACCGGCACGTCCGCCGCCGCGAAGATCACGGCACCGAGCCGGAACCGTTTTTTCAGCGCGTCGGCGTCCAGGGCGCCGTAAGCGCCCCGCAACTCATGCAACGCCTTCGAAGCCACCCTGCCGCCGGCGCTGTAGGCGATCAGGTTGATGTGCTCGGCCCGGGTGTGATCCGCCAGGAGCTCGATCAGGCGACGAAGCGAACCGGCCGAGCTGGTTGCCCGACGGACGTCCATGCCCAGGACGTAGGACAGGATGTTCTGATGTGACGGCCAGGCAAAGCCGACCCCGACGAGGTCCCGGCCGGTGAAATGGTCGATCTCGGCAGTCAGGGCACAGGCGTTGGCAAAGTCCACCTTGGTGCCGTGAACGTAGATCAGCAATTCCTTGTCCTTGGTCTTTTCGAGCTCTTTGTTGATGGCTGAGGCGACCGACTGTGCGTCGCCGACGAGGGCGTGCTCGCCGGGCTTGTCCGGCTCGATGGCCGCCAATTCCGTCGCTTCCTGCAGGGTGAGCGGAATCAAGGATTCGCGGTTAGGCGACACCGACGCCAGATAGAGATCCTCCCAGCGCGTGTTTTCATCGCCGAGTCGAACAGTGGCCCGACCGAGATGCAACAGGCCACTTGTCCCATTGCCGTAAGGCAACCCAGTCTTGAGATCCTGTGGTGCGCGGTTGGTCGCATAGAAGACTTGCGTCAGGGTGGTCTTGTCCTCCGGCCCGAGATGGGCGAAGGGGTCAACCGCCGCCTGATGGTAGAGCACCGGTGTTTCCATCAGGCCGAGCGACTTCGTAGACGCGCAGCCAAGCAGCAGCACCGATGCAGAAAGGCTGAAGACGAGCCGAGCTCGGTAGGTGCAGCTCACATCGAAGGAAGACACGTTCGGTTCGTCTTGCCTTGCTTGGCCTGCATTCTCGGCTGTGACAATCTGGTGCGACCGGGACAGGCTCATCCTCACCTCGGGGATCCTGCTAAACGTCAAGTGTAATGGACGCGCTGTTCGGGCACACCTCTGTCTGCGAAGGGTGGCGACACAGACGTAGGGCGTGCCATGGGGGCAAACAGCCGCGCGGGTCCGGCATGACAGCGCAGGCGCAGATCGAACCGGCACGCCCTATCGAATATCCGCATCCTCGATGACTCGGGTGGCGTGCCCGCCAGGCGGCCGATCGATTGGCGTCTCGACGGCGTGCCCGCGCCCGGCGCACACGTGCTGGGCGAAACCAGCCCCGGCCTCGGCGTACAGGTTGAAGACTTGGCTGACCCCGGCGGCGCGCAGGATCGTCTCGTCATCGGGGAACTTCGCGATCGCACCGATGGTTCCCTTGAAGCCCTCCTTGATCAGATGCTCCGCGGCAAAGATGTTTTCGGACACCTGCGGCATGGCCAGGAGCACCAGCTTGATATGGCCGTCGTCCAAGTGCAGCCGGTGCCAGAAGTCGGCGTCGGTGGCGCTGCCCTGCACCACGTTGCGGCCCATCTCCCGGTGGCGCGCCGCGGTGTCCGGATCGGCGTCGATGCCGACTGGCTTCAGGCCCTTGTCCAGCGTGAGGGTATCGTATGCGCCGGTGCCGACCCGCCCCATGCCGATGATCATTGCATCCGCATCGCCGGGGTCGATCTCGCGCTCGACCGGGAGCCGCACGGCGCGCTCCTGGCGCCGCAGCCGCTCGCTGAAGAGCTCGTAGAGGTCGTGGGAACGTGCATTGAGCCAAGAGGCGATCACCAATGCCCCCCCCACGGTGATGGCGACGATGGCCAGCCAATCGGACGACAGCCAACCGTTTTCCGTGGCGACATCCGCGACGATGAGCCCGAACTCGCTGAAGCTCGCGAGCGACAGGCTGCCCAGCAAGGCGGTGCGGGCGCGCAGCCCAAAGGCCAGGAAGAGCTGCTCGAACAAAAGCCCCTTTAGAGCCAGCAACAGGACCAGCACCAGCACCACGGGTGCCATGTCCAGACCGGGCGCGGCGGTCAACCCGATACTCAGGAAGAAGCCGACCAGGAAGAGATCCTTGAGTCCCAGCAGGGTCTTGGCCAACTCACCCGATTTCGCATGAGGCGCGATGAGCACCCCGAGCAGCAGGGCGCCCAGATCGCCTTTGACGTGAACCAGCTCGAAGAGCTGGGCACCGCCCAGACCGACGGTGATGCCGAACAACAGCAGCAGCTCGCCGTGTCCGGCCCGATGCAAGACCTGGCCGATGATGCCGCTAAGGGGGATGAGGGCCAGGAGCAGCAAGGCCCAGAGACTTGGGACCTTGCCCAGCGAGAACGCCAGAAAGAGCACCGCGGCGAGGTCCTGAACGATCAGGACGCCGATCGCGATGGTGCCGTAAAGAGAGCCCATCTCACCCTTCTCCTCCAGCACCTTGACCGCGAACACGGTGCTCGAGAAGCTGAGTGCGAAGGCCAGGATCAGCATGTTCCGGTGATCGAGCTCACGCAGATAGGGCAGCGCGAGCGCCCCCAACGCGAGCAGGACGGGAACGACCAGGGCGATGAAGGCGATCATATGAAGGCCGGCGACGCCCCATACCTGAGGCTGCGCCAGGCTTTTCAACTTGAGCTTGAGACCGATGGTGAAGAGCAGCAGGGTCACACCCAGATCCGACAGGGTATTGACCATGGGGGTCGCCTCTGCCCCAAAGGCGTGCAGCCCAAAACCCGCCACCAGATAACCCACCAGGGGCGGCAAGCCCATCTGTCGGGCCGCCAGGCCTGCGGCGAAGGCAATGGCCAACCAGCTAATCGTGTCGATCATCGGCCCGTGGTCCCCTCACACTGCGGCTCCCAATCCCGCCGCTCACTGACCGGCCGCGCGGCGGATACGATGCGGATGGTAACAGCTTAGGCAAAAAATCTGCCGCAACTGGGCGTCGCTGCCGCGCGATCAGGCGGCGGGTAGCGCTGCCCGGAGACGGCTGGAGCACCCTCTCCATCCAGATCCCGGGCGCCGACCATTTCTTCGACGGATGCGAAGAGCCTCTCGTCAGAGTCGGTGTTCAGTGGCTGGACGACATCGTGCAAGCTCCCTGAGATCCGGATCATGCCCGGTTTCGGGCACCCCTCTAGCGTGCGCCGACCGGTGAAGGGAAGGCCGCCCGTTGGTCGACTGCAAGCCGAGTGGATCCGGGCGATTCGCGCCCTTGTTGCAAGGTGTGCGGCATTGATAAACCGCATCGCCCCGGATTCTGGCTCACGCAGGGTGTTCAACACGTTTGCGCTCTTCAACCAGGCGTGCGAATAATCGCTGCGGCAAGGGTGGCCTTGTCCTGACCATGTGAGGTGTGCATATGGAAACCTTGATTCCGATTATCGTGCAGGCCGTGTCCGGGATGTTGGGCGGCGGGATCGTTGGTAGTCTTGTCAAGTCTGTGGGAATGAAGCTTCTGCCGAAGCTCGTGTCCGGCGTGGTGGGGGGGCTGGCCGGCGGGTCGGCCCTTGGCAGCTTGCTCGGCGGTGGCGTCGATCCCGGGACGGCGGCCTCCAGCGGCCTCGACATCGGTTCGCTGGTGACCCAGGCGGTGGGGGGTCTCGGCGGCGGCGGCATCCTGACCGGGATTGTCGGCGCGGTCATGGGTGCGCTGAAGAAGTGATGCACCGGGCCGCAGCGGATGCGGCTCGCCTCCCCGGCGTCATCCCGATGTCTGCTCAAGTGACCGGCTCCCTGGCGGGCCGCGCGGCGCCGTCCCGCTAAGAGATCGCGCGTTCCAGCTCAGCCTCTGCCATCAGGCTGTCGAGTGGGCGACGGATCGACGCAACCGCCAGCACGCGCCCGTTGCGTTTGTATCTCACCAGGCAGTCCTTCGCCGCGATATCGCCTTCGACGTCGAGCTCGTCCCAGCTCTCGGCGTGGCCGACGTAGCTGATCGGCATGTCATAGTGCTTGCTCCAGAAGAATGGTACCGCGTCGAAGACCTCGCCCAGCCCGAGCATGTTGCGCGCGGCCGTCTGTCCCTGGCGCTGGGCGACGACCCAGTGCTCGACGCGGATCGCGGTGCCGCTGTGCGGGTCCGGCCAGCGCGCGATGTCGCCGGCGGCGAAGATCCCGGGCGCGCTGGTCTGCAGATGCGCATCCACGAGGACCCCGTTGTCAAGCGCGAGTCCGGCCTGCTCGGCGAGTGACAGCCGCGGTCGCACGCCCACACCCGCGACCACCAGCTCGGCGGTGATCGAGTCCCCGCCCTTCAGTCGGACCTGCCGGGCATCGATCGAGTCGGCAGTCTCTTCGAGGTGAAAGATCACGCCGTGCTGCTCATGCAGGCCGCGCACGAGGTCGCCCATCTGGGCGCCGAGGATGCGCTCCATGGGGCGCTTCTCCGGTGCCACCACATGCACCTCGAGACCGCGCGCACGCAGGGCTGCCGCCACCTCGAGGCCGATGAAGCTCGCGCCCAGCACCACCGCGTGCCGCGCCGACTTGGCGCGCTCGATGATCGCTTGGCTGTCGGCCAACGAGCGCAGCGTATGGACGTGTGGCAGGTCCATGCCCGGCAGGGGGAGTCGCACGGGCTCGGCCCCGGTGGCAAGCAGGAGCCGATCGTAGGGCAGGGCGCCGCCGTCACCGAGCTGCACGGCGCCCGCGGCGACATCGATGCGCGCGACCTTGGCGCGCAGGCGCAGGTCGATGCCGTGCGCCGCGTAGAAGTCATCGGGCTGCAGCGGGATCCATGCCTCCGGTGCATTGCCCGCCAGATAATCTTTGGACAGGTTGGGTCGATCGACCGGCGGGGCGTCGTCGTCGCTCAGCATGGTGAGGCTGCCGTCGTAGCCCTCTCGTCGCAGCATCTCGGCGGCGGCAAATCCCGCTGCCCCACCGCCGACGATCACGATCCGACCGGGCGAGTCGGCGGCCGCCGCGACACGTCTCGGTCTCGGCAGCGGCTCTGCACGCTGCGTGCGCACGAAGACCTTGCCGTCGTGCTGCTCGACAACCCAGCATGCCACGGGGCTCAGGGCCGGTGCACGCAGCGCCTCGCCGGTGCGCAGACTGAAGCAGGCGTGATGCGCCGGGCAGCGAACCGTGTCGCCGACCATGAGCCCCTTGGCCAGCGGCACGCCGTAGTGGGTGCAGGCGGCGCCAATGGCAAAAAACGTATCACCCCGGCGCGCGAGCAACACGCCTTCTTCGCCAACGTGCCCCGCGAGCATCTCGCCGTCGGCGAGATCGCTGACCGCGATACCCGCCGTTAAATCTGGGCCCGTCACATTCGGCTGATCGGTGCTCATGGTTCTCTCCCCTTGGGTGTCCGTCTGGATTGCCGCAGATGATGCGCGTGCGGGGCACGCTAGAAAAGACCTCGGCGCGAGAAAATCCAAACCTGCCTGCAGACGAGGCGGGTGAGACGGGGTCGGGCCGGGCGCTTCCGTCGCGGTCAGGGACAAGCCGGATTCAGCCGCCGGTCTTGGAATTGCCGGAACCAGCCCGGGTTTCGCCCGGCAACGCCTCCAGCTCGAATAGCCCCCTCGTCTCGAGGCGCCGGGCTGGATCGCCGCCAGCGAGGCGGGGCCAGCGACCGCCATCAGCTGAGTAGACGACCATGTTGCCCCCGATGGGTCGGTGGGTGCCATGGTTCTTGACTCGGGCGAGGGGCAGGTCACGCCGGCGATCCGCTGGCTCGCGGTGCGGATCGGCATGTCCTTGTCGGCGTGCAGCTCAATCAAACCAGAAGCCGACATCGCAGCTGTGTCCATGGGCGTGACGAGGCGCAGCTCCAGCAGACCCCATTGGGCCGAGGTGATCGCCGGACTGAACAAGGTCCAGACCGCCAGATCACCGCCAACGAAGTCACTGGTGAGCGAGCCGCCGTGAGCCGAATGCCTGCCTGACAGCGCATGACAGTGTCGTGACATATGCACAGGGATAAGGTGCGTCGTCCGTCGCGTCATGGTCGCGACACGACCTGCGGGGGAGCCTCGGGAGATGGCCTATGTTTCAGACTTTTCGGATGAAGCCCCGTGGCGAGGACTTGACCAAATTGACGGACTGGTTTCATTTTCATGACTTAAGACACCGCCGAACGGTGTTTTCCACAATCTTTTCCACAGTTTTCCTGAATAACCGTGATTAAGTTCGCATTAATAGCGACCAGGCCCGTAATGAGAATAAGCTTAAGAAAGCAGTCGCAACATCTCAAATTGTGGCTCGGCGCCGTGATCCACTGCGCGTAAGGCCGAAGCGGCGCGCTCGCAGGCCGGCCAGGCCCTGGTAGTCGAGCAGCTGGAAGGGGCGGTTTCGGCTCTCCTACGATTGTCCTGGTTCTCCCTGAGAAAGGAAGAACCCGTCCGGGAGGTGCCACGGCGGTTGCCGGCGAAGCCCGATATCGCGCATGATCGGCTGCCAGAGCAGGCTATCCGGCCTCAGGGGGGCAGTGGTGGTCTTCCACAGTCTTCATGTGCGGCGGTACCGATGGGGAACAGTTCTTCCGCGATTGCTCTTTTCCGGAGTCATGTTGTCCGGGTTCGCCCTGCCAGCCGTTGCCTCCAAACCTGACGCGCGGGGACACAAGAGCCTGACAGTTTCTTCCAGCGCTCTTGAGCACGGTGATGAGATTCCAGGGCAATTCACCTGTGATGGCGCCAATTGGTCGGCACCGTTACTTTCACAAGCTGTATGCCCTAGATGCGACGCTGAAGCTAAGCGGTCCCTCTACCAGGACCGAAGTCGTCCAGGCCATGCAAGGGCATGTGCTGGCTAAGGCTGGGCTGATGGGAACCTATCAGCGCTGATCAACGAGTACCTCGCTTCGCCGAGCCTGACGAAACGTCAACCGGCCCGGGGTAGCCAAGTTCTGCCAGGAACGGACGCTCACCTGCGAAGCACAACCCGCCGCGACCAAGGTGTCGTCTGGTAGAAGCCGCGGTATTCTGTAGTCCGTAGAATCCCACAGTGTCGGCTCGGCCCAACGCAGAGTGGCGGATCACGCCGTGCCCAACGACGGACCTGCGAGCGCAGCCCCGACGTTGGCTATCGTGCCGAAAGGACGCTCGTCCCCGCGGATATGATACGAAATAAGTTCATGGTTTTAGCAACTTGAAAGCGTTCAAGGCGTGGCGAATCTCGAGAAAAACCTGGAGAGGTGACGTGAACAGATCGCATGGCTATCGAAGGACTCAACAGGACTCAATGTCCGCGCCACCCCGTGGCACTGCACATGGGAGCGGATTGACGCGCGGAGTGGCCCCTTCGTGCTCGATGCCCTGACCGCCACGACTGTGTACCCGCGGGCCCACATCCTATTGGCTTCAAGATGGGTCGCTGGCCCGCAGCCGACCAGAGGGTCATCCAGTGGCACGACGCGCGCCAGATGAAATCCCCGCGGCCCTGGCCGCCACTTGGCATGCCAGCATCGGGGATTTGCCGCCCGCGGCGCGCGCCTTGCTGGACCTGCTCGCCTGGCTCGCCCCGGCGCCGTTGCCGCGCTTCCTGTTCGACCATGCCGCGGCCCCGGAAGGCACCGCAACGCTGTTTGCCGACAGCGCACCCCCCGGGGTGATCCTGGCCGAGCTCTGCGCTGCCCGCCCTTCCCAAACGGACACCGAACCGGAGGACGCCATCGCTGCGCTGCGGGCGCTGTCGCTGCTGCAGCCCGCCACCGAGACCGAGTTCGCGAGCGAGGGGCGGGTGCACCGGATGCTTGCCCTGATCACCCGCGAGCGGCAGGACGAGGACACGCGCACCGCGGCCCTCACGGCCGCCCTCGCACTGGTGAACACCGCGGCGGTCGGAGAGCCAGACGACGTGCGGCATTGGACCATCTGGGAACCCCTGCAGCCCCACGTCGGCGTGCTGGTGGACCATGCCGAGGCGGCGGGCATCGGCGAGCCCACCGCGCGGCTATTGAACGCCCTTGGGCTGTTCCTGAAAGCCAAGGCCCAGTATGCTGAGGCGGAGCCCTTGATGCGCCGGGCGCTGGCTATCGACGAAGCGAGCTTCGGGCCCGAGCATCCCACGGTCGCCGTCGATCTCAACAACCTGGCAGGGCTTCTTCAGGACACCAATCGCCCTGATGAGGCGGAGCCCTTGATGCGCCGGGCGCTGGCCATCGACGAGGCGAGCTTTGGGCCCGGGCATCCCACGGTCGCCATCGACCTCAACAACCTGGCCACGATTCTTTACAGCACCAACCGCCTGAGGGAGGCTGAGTCACTGATGCTTCTGGCGCTGGCCATCGACGAGACAGGCTACGGGCCCGAGCATCCCAATGTCGCGATTCGTCTCAACAACCTCGCCGCGCTCCTTCAG
>NZ_JAJDNA010000085.1 GCF_022340925.1 Thiocapsa sp. | reverse complement strand
CGGGCTCGATCGGTCGCTCAAGGGCGGCCAGGTCAGCCGCGCCGATGTCGCCGACTTCGTGCTGCGTCAGCTAACCGACGGCACCTTTCTCCACCAGACGCCGGCGGTGACCTGAGGCTGCGGATGACAAGTCCCCACTGCCAATCGATCGAGCGCGGCGCGGAGTCCGCGGCAACGGCCGCGGAGGCATCCAGGGGCTGGAGCAGCTGTCGGGCGATGATCGGCCAAGAACAAGCCCCCGAGTACGCTCGCGACTACCCGCAGCGCAACGATGCCATCGTCGCCGCCCCCGCTCAGCTCTCGCGGGCCGGCGAGCGGCCGAGCGACGACGCTGGCTGCTCAATGTGCGCTCGCCCATAAGGGTCCTTCCTCCATGGCCGCGATCTGCTCGCGAAGCTGAAGGATGTGGTCCTGCCAGTAGCGCTGGGTGCCGAACCAGGTGAAGGCGGCGGGGAAGGCGGGGTCCTCCCAACGCCGGGCGAGCCAAGCGGCGTAGTGGACGATGCGCAGGGTGCGCATGGCCTCGATCAGATGGAGCTCCCGGTAGTCAAGATCGTGGAAGTCTTCGTAGCCGGCGAGGACGTCGGCGAGCTGTTGGCTCATCTCGCGGCGGTCGCCCGAGAGGAGCATCCACAGGTCCTGGATCGCCGGACCCATGCGTGCGTCATCGAAGTCGACGAAGTGGGGGCCGGCGTCCGTCCAGAGCAGGTTGCCGCGATGGCAGTCGCCGTGGAGCCGAATCAGGCTGGGCGGGCCGGCGCGCGCATAGCAGGCCCGCACCCCGTCGAGTGCCTGGTCGACAACGCTGCGATAGGCCGGAAGCAGGTCGGGAGGGATCCATTCATGCTCCAGCAGGAACGCCCGTGGTACCTCGCCGAATGAGGTGATGTCGAGCGTCGGGCGGTGCGCAAAGGGTGAGAGGGCGCCGATGGCATGGATGCGCCCGATGAGCCGACCAAGCCATTCGAGGACGTTCGGGTCCTCCAGCTCCGGGGTGCGGCCGCCACGTCGCGGTGTCACCGAGAAACGGTAGCCGGCGTGGGCGTGCAGTGTGCGCCCGTCGATGACAGCCGGCGGCACGGCCGGGATTTCATGCTCGGCGAGCGTCAGGGTGAAGGCATGCTCCTCGAGGATTGCCTCATCGCTCCAGCGTCCGGGCCGATAGAACTTGGCGATGACCGGAGGGGCATCCTCGATCCCGACCTGGTAGACCCGGTTCTCGTAGCTGTTGAGGGCGAGCAGACGTCCGTCGGTCGGCAGACCGACGCTCTCGATCGCCGCCAGCACGCGATCCGGGCCGAGATCGCTGTAGGGTGTCGGATTGGGCGCTATCATGATCTGATTCTACTGGATCCCCACCCGCCGGGTCGGCCATCGGGGACCGCGGCAGGATCCTGAACGGGAGTCCACATCCATGGGTGCTCAGCTGAAGCGGGTTCTGGTCTCTTTTGGGGCCCTGTTGATCCTCCTGCCCGTCTTACCCGTCTGGGGTGCGCCGCTGCGCTTCTTCGCGTTGGGCGACGTACCCTATTCCGCCGCCGAGATGGATCAGCTTCGCGACCTTTTCGACAGCGCGGTGGCCGAAGGCACGCCCTTCCTGATCCATGTCGGCGACATCAAGGCCGGCAGCTCCCCGTGCACGGAGACCAACCTCCGTGAGATCGCGGACCTGTTTCGCTCCCAGCCTGTTCCGGTCGTCTACACGCCCGGAGACAACGAATGGACCGATTGTCACCGCGAGGGCGCCGGCGCGAAGGACCCGCGAGCGAGGCTTGGGCGGGTGCGCGAGGTCTTCTATGCCGATCCGGGCGTGTTACGGCTGGATCGACTCGACGCGGTCGGGGCCGAAGGTGCCGACGGGCGCAACTACCCCGAGAACGTCACCTTCATGTGTGAAGGCGTCCTGTTCGTCGTGGTCCATGCCGTCGGCAGCAACAACGGCCTGGATTCGAGGGACCGGTCGGCGATGGCTGAATTCGAGGCGCGCGACGCCGCCAATGTCCGCTTGTTGCGGCGGGCAGCCGAGCTTGCCCGCAAGCGTGAGGCGAGGGCATTGGTCATCGTCTTCCACGCCAATCCGCTTTTCGAGCGGACGCCCGCCAGCGGCGGTTTCGCCGGGTTGCATGCTGCGCTGCGAGGGCTGCTGTCCACCTATCCGGGTCCGGTCCTCGCCATTCATGGCGACACCCATCGGTTCAAGCACGACCGGCCGTTGATCGATCCCCAGACGGGCGAACCCTTTGCCCGGTTCGTACGGGTCGAGGTGCCCGGCTCACCCCGGGTCGGCGGGGTCTGGGTGGAGATCGATCCGCTGGCCGAAGAGCCCTTCCGGATCACGGAGGTCTACCCGGTCTCGCGCGACCGGGTAACGCCTTGAGGCGCTGTCCTTGTTGTCTTCCCGGGCAACATGACGGCACTGAACCGGCGGGTGCGGCCGCGCTGTTCCGTCATTGCCGGGCGCTTGGGCGTCTGACGAGCCAAGAGCATCCTGTTCTGCAGGCGGAGCCCGCGACGTTTCGGCGCGTCGCCAGTGCGCCGCTGATATGCTGCGCTGCCGCAATTGAGTTTGCCCGGTGCGCCGTTTATGCTTCACGATTGGTTTCTGTTCCGAGGCCCGAGCCGATGGGTTCCAAGACCCTTTACGACAAACTGTGGGACGAGCACGTCGTCCGTGTCGACGACAACGGCGCGGTGCTGCTCTACATCGACCGTCAGCTCGTTCATGAGGTGACCTCGCCCCAAGCGTTCGAGGGACTGCGTCTGGCGGGCCGCCGCCCCTGGCGGGCCGCGGCCAATCTGGCCGTCCCGGACCACAATGTGCCGACGCGGGACCTTGCTGCCGGCATCACGGACCCGATCTCCAGGATTCAGGTCGAGACACTTGACCACAACTGCGCGGACTTCGGAATCAGGGAGTTTCCGATGGCCGATCCGCGGCAGGGGATCGTCCACGTCATCGGTCCGGAGCAGGGCTTCACGCTGCCCGGGGCGACCCTGGTATGCGGCGACTCACACACGTCGACCCACGGTGCCTTCGGGGCGCTGGCCTTCGGGATCGGCACCTCCGAGGTGGAGCACGTCCTGGCGACCCAGTGCCTGATCCAGCGGAAGTCCAAAACGCTTCTGATCAGCGTCGACGGGCAGGCGGGTCCGGGGGTCACCGCGAAGGACATCGTGCTCGCCATCATCGGCGAGATCGGCACGGCGGGGGGGACCGGCTCCGTGATCGAGTTCGGCGGGGAGGCGATCCGGGCGCTCTCGATGGAAGGGCGCATGACGGTCTGCAACATGGCGATCGAGGCTGGCGCGCGTGCCGGCCTGATCGGAGTGGACGAGAAGACGATCGAGTATCTGCGCGGCCGCCCCTACGCGCCGAGCGGCGAGCTCTTCGAGCGGGCGGCGGCCCATTGGCGGACCTTGGTCAGCGACCCGGGCGCGGATTTCGACCGAGTGGTGCGGCTGGACGCGTCCGCGATCCAGCCCCAGGTGACCTGGGGGACCTCGCCCGAGATGGTGGTGCCAGTCGGCGGCCGCGTCCCGGATCCGCGGGCTGAGGCTGACCCGGTGCGGGCCGAGGGGATCCGCCGTGCTCTGGGTTACATGGGCCTGGAGCCGGGGACGGCGATCCGCGATATCCGACCGGACAAGGTCTTCATCGGCTCCTGCACCAACTCGCGGATCGAGGACCTGCGCGCCGCGGCCGAGGTTGTCCAGGGCCGCAAGGTCGCCGACGGTATCCGGCTGGCCCTGGTGGTGCCGGGGTCTGGTCTTGTCAAGGCGCAGGCGGAGGCCGAAGGACTGGATCGGATCTTCACCGACGCCGGCTTCGAATGGCGCGAGCCGGGGTGCTCCATGTGTCTGGCCATGAATGCCGACCGGCTTGAGCCCGGTGAGCGTTGTGCATCCACCTCCAACCGCAACTTCGAGGGCCGGCAGGGTCAAGGAGGCCGGACCCATCTGGTCAGTCCCGCGATGGCCGCCGCAGCCGCGGTGGCGGGCCACTTCGTCGACGTGAGGGAGCTCTGATGGAACCCTTTGAGAATTTCACCGGTGTTGTGGCCCCGCTCGATCGCGCCAACGTTGACACCGACGCCATTATCCCGAAGCAGTTTCTCAAGAGCATCAAGCGCACGGGGTTCGGTCCCTACCTGTTCGACGAGCTGCGCTATCTGGATCCCGGCGAGCCCGGCATGGATTGTCGCAGCCGACCGCTGAATCCGGACTTCGTCCTGAACGACCCCCGATATCAGGGGGCGCAGATCCTGCTCGCGCGCGAGAACTTCGGCTGCGGCTCCTCACGTGAGCACGCCCCTTGGGCGCTGGCCGACTTCGGTTTCCGCGTCATCCTGGCCCCGAGCTTCGCCGATATCTTCCACAACAACTGCTTCAAGAATGGCCTCTTACCCATCGTTTTGGCGCCTGAGACGGTCGAGGGCCTCTTCGCCCGCTCGCGCGGTCCGCAGGCCCTGCGGATCGATGTGGACCTGCCCGGGCAGCTGCTCACCCTGGACGATGGGACCCGCATCCCCTTCGAGATCGATGCCGGCAACAAGGCGCGGTTGCTCGAGGGACTGGACGATATCGGCCTGACCCTGCAGCACGCCGATGCGATACGAGCCTACGAGGCGCGGCGGCAGATCGAGGCACCATGGCTCTTCGCCGTTTAGGGAGGACGCTGATGCATTGCCATCCTGGCCATCGACAGCGCGCCTTCCCGGCCGCGCGACTCTCGGAAGGCGACATTGTCAGGCGCTGAGGCGCCTGAACATGCCGGGGCCTTCTGCCCCGGGGCGGCGCGGCGACGGATGGGCAGGAAGGGCGAATCCAAATGCGGTTGGGTGGTCTGTCCACGGTGAATGAAATGGATTCCACTTTGCTTCATCGAGGCTACGACGCAGCATTCCTCTGAGGACGTGCCGGCTCCTTTCACCTGGATGAAGATTCCAGGCGACCCTGTTGAGAGAGATGCCATTGAGTAAGATTCTGGTGCTGGCCGGTGATGGGATCGGTCCGGAGATCGTCGCGGAGGCGGTCAAGGTCCTGAACGCACTGCGGGCGGAAGGGGCCATCGATGTGGCGCTCGAGGAAGGGCTGGTCGGCGGCGCGGCCTACGACGCCGCGGGCGACCCGCTGCCCGAGGAGACCCTGGAGGCGGCGCGAGTCGCTGATGCGATCCTGCTGGGCGCGGTCGGCGGACCCAAGTGGGAGCCGCTGCCTATCTCCAAGCGGCCCGAGAAGGGATTGCTGGGTCTGCGCGCGGGTCTCGGTCTGTTTGCCAATCTGCGCCCGGCGATCCTCTACCCCCAGTTGGCCGATGCCTCCACGCTCAAGCCGGAGGTGGTTTCGGGACTCGACATCATGATCGTGCGCGAGCTCACAGGCGGGATCTATTTCGGTCAGCCGCGCGGCGTAGAGACCCTGCCGACGGGCGAGCGACGGGGCTTCAACACACTGGTCTACACCGAGTCGGAAGTGGAGCGGATCTGCCGCGTCGCCTTCGAGATCGCCATGAAGCGCAGCAGACGTGTCTGCTCGGTGGACAAGGCCAACGTCCTCGAGTGCACCGAGCTGTGGCGCGAGGTTGCCACTCGCACGGCCCGTGACTACCCGGAGATCGAGCTGAGTCACCTGTATGTCGACAATGCGGCCATGCAGCTCGTGCGTGCACCCAAGCAGTTCGATGTCATGGTGACGACCAATATGTTCGGCGACATCCTCTCCGACTGCGCGGCCATGTTGACGGGCTCCATCGGCATGCTGCCCTCGGCGTCGCTGAACGCGTCGGGGCAGGGCATGTACGAGCCGATCCACGGTTCGGCGCCGGACATCGCCGGGCGGGGTGTCGCGAATCCGCTGGCGACCATCCTCTCGGTGGCGATGATGCTCCGCTACTCGCTCGGTGCCCCGGCCGCGGCGGATCGGATCGAGGGTGCCGTCTCCAAGGTCCTCGACCAGGGCCTGCGCACCGCCGATATCCTGTCCGCCGGCATGAGCGAGGTCGGGACCGGCGAGATAGGCGATGCGGTGGTGGCGGCGCTATAGGGACGCTGATTGATCGGACATGCCGGCCAAGAATCAGCACGCAACAGCACAACGCGGTTTCGGCGTCCTCTCATTGGCAGTCGCTTAGGCGACAGAAGGTGGCGGCACTTCCGCATGCCGCGGGAAGCGCCGGACTCTTCAGTGCCGCTTCCAACGGCCTAGCCGCCCGGCCTTTGGCGCGAGCCCCACCTGGACGGTCCGATGCGGGTCGGGGCCTGTTGACCCAATTGTGCTGCCCGGGACCGGGGTCATCTGCGGCCTGATGGCAGGCGGCCGGTGGTCCGAGGCTTCGCTAGACATTCTGTTTCACGATTACGGAGTAGCTCCATGAAGCGGGTTGGGTTCGTCGGCTGGCGTGGCATGGTCGGCTCGGTCCTGATGGACCGCATGCGAGCGGAGGGGGATTTCGATCGGATCCGCGAGACGGTCTTCTTCACCACCTCGCAGGTGGGGCAGCCTGGGCCCGATGTCGGCCGGGGCGCGCGGTCTCTTCAGGACGCCGGGTCAATCGACATCCTGCGTGAGATGGATGTCATCGTGACCTGTCAGGGCGGTGACTATACCAAGGCGATCCACCCCAGGCTGCGTCGCACAGGCTGGGACGGCTACTGGGTCGACGCCGCATCGGCGCTGCGGATGGAGCCGGATGCCACGGTCATCCTGGATCCGGTGAATCGACCTCTGATCATGAGCGCCCTGGATCAAGGCAAGCGCGACTTCATCGGCGGCAACTGCACCGTGAGCCTGATGCTGATGGCGATCGGCGGTCTGTTCCGAGAAGGCCTGGTCGATTGGGTGAGCGCCATGACCTACCAGGCGGCCTCCGGCGCGGGCGCGAAGAACATGCGCGAGCTACTGTCCCAGATGGCCGCGCTGCATGGGTCGGTGGCCACGCTGTTGGAGGATCCGGACTCGGCGATCCTGGAGATCGACCGACGCGTGACGGAGGTGATGAACGGGCCGGGCTTCCCGATGGAGAGTTTCGGCGTGCCTCTGGCCGGGAGCCTGATACCCTGGATCGACACCCAGTTGCCCAATGGCCAGAGCCGTGAGGAGTGGAAAGGGATGGCCGAGACCAACAAAATCCTCGGCATCGATGGAGACCCCGTTGCGATCGATGGTGTCTGTGTCCGGGTGGGGGCCATGCGTTGCCACAGTCAGGGCCTCACCATCAAGCTGACGCGCGATTGCTCAATCGCGGAGATCGAGGCCATCATTGCCGCTTGCAATCGCTGGGTGCAGGTGGTCCCCAATGACCGTGAGCACACCCTGCGAGCCTTATCGCCGGCGGCGGTGACCGGTACCCTGGCGATCCCGGTCGGCCGACTGCGGAAGATGACCCTGGGCGAGCGCTACCTCGCGGCGTTTACCGTGGGTGACCAGCTGCTGTGGGGCGCCGCGGAGCCATTGCGGCGCATGCTTCGCATCCTGACCGAGCGCTGAAACCCAATCGATTGATCCCAAGGGACTTGGTATGAGGGGCGCCTTCGGATATAGTCTTGTCAGGACAAATGGAATGTCGGCCGCACCAAGCCCGCGTGGCCGATTGCGAGGAGGCATATTCCACCATGATGAGACCAGCCGATCGCCCGCGCCGGCACGTTGAGCCGGCTCCGTCACCGAAGCCACGGAACTGGCAGCGACCCCCCAGGATCAACCTTCGCTCGTCACGCCTCGGAGACCACCCCGCGATGCGGGCTGCGGTCGCAACACCCGAAACCCGGCGATGGCTCGCGCGGACTGCCGTTCTGGCAGTGATCCTCACGGCTGGGTTGAGCGCAGCCGGCGCCTTCGGGCTCGGCCTCGGAGGGTTTCACGTCGAGTCGGCACTCAATCAGCCCTTCGCGGGCGAGATCGATCTCATCAACGTCGGCCCGGACGAGCTGGACGCCGTCAAGGCGACGCTTGCCTCCGCGGACGACTTCGCCAAGGCGGGGGCAGAGCGCTACCACTTCCTGACCCAGCTCGGATTCGAGCCGCAGCTGAGTGCGCGGGGAAGCCCCGTGATCCGAGTCACCAGTCGCGATCCAATCCGCGAGCCGTTCATGGATTTCCTCGTCGAGGTCGTCTGGCCCTCGGGCAGGCTGGTGAGAGGCTATACGGTTCTCCTGGATCCGCCAGGAACGCCAGCGCGCCGGACATCTGACAGCGCGCTCTCGGCCCCGGACGGTGGTGCACCGGAGCCTGCGCGGTCCGGTGGAGCGTCGCCCCAGCGCAGTGTGGCCGATCAAACGCCTTCACCGGCGGTCCCAGAGGCCGCGCCAAGCTCAGACAGCTTCCCAATCCGTTTCGGCCCGGTCCGACCGGGGACAGGTCTGTTGGGGCTGGCCCGCACGGGCCAGCCACGGGGCGTGACCCTGGCCCAGACGGCCATGGCGCTGTATCGGAACAATCAGGAGGCGTTCGTCAACGGGGATATCAACAATCTGATCGTCGGCGCAAGCTTGACCATCCCGACCGATGCCGAGCTCCGCGCGCTCGACCAGACATCCGCGGAACAGGAGCTGCAGGCCGCTTTGCGCGGCGAGGCGGTCCGCCGTGCGCCCATGAGTGTGGCTAGCGAGGGTGGGGATGCCGCGGCGCGTGAGGATGCCAGATTCCGGATTGCCGGCGCGGCGGCGGGTGCCGCAGCGGGGACAGCAGAGGCGTCGCCCTCCGCACCGCAAGCGGCTCAGGAGACGGTGTCTGTGGCGCCCTCCGCGATCACCTCGGCCGATCTGGAGCAGGATCCGCCCGCGGAGACAGCGGGGGTTGAGGACGGCCCCGAACAGGCGGGGGCTGACGACGGCATTCAAGCCGAGGAGATCGCCAGCACCATTGAGGAAACGGCTGAATCAGGAACACGGATCCGTGAGCTGGAGGCTGAGCTTGCTGCTATCCAGGCTCGGCTGCAGCTTCGCGCTGAGGAGCTGGCCAGACTCCAGGAGACGGCGCCGCCTTTGCCGAGTTCGAGCGATGTCCCGATGATCTCGGGGGCGATTGCCGAGGCGGACGAGGTCACGCTCATTCCGAGGATGGACGCAACGTCCGAGGATCAGATCGAGACGATCGAACGGCCTGCCACGGAAGACGCCGCTTCGCTGGAATCCGATGCCGAGGGATCAGGTCGGGATCTGACCGACCGACCAGCGGCCCCTATGGCCGAGCCCCCAGGGTTGGAGAACGGCACAAATGCGGGCGCGCCCCCCGGTCCCGAAGTCATTCCGGTTCCGCTTGCAGCAGACGCGCTCCCGTCGGCGGCCCAGGTTGAGCAGGCGAAGGGACCGGCCGAGACTGCCGCGGCGTCGACCTCGACATGGCATGCGATCTTGCTGCCGTTGGCCGGTTTCGCCGGCTTCACCGCCGTGGGGGTCCTCGGCTTCTCTTGGATGTCCGCACGGCGCCGGCGCACTGAGCGCAAGGCGGAAGAGGATCTCGATGTTGCCGACGGCGTGGAGCTCGAGGGGACGGCCTCAGCCCTGTCGTCGCCGTCAGTCACCCCCGCTTTTGGTCCATCGGAACAAGCCCTCGACGCGGAGCCGCTGCCAGCAAGCCGGCCCGCCGAGCCGGCGGACGTTGGGCTGACGGCCCCCTCGTCGCAGCTCGAATCGGTCATGCACTTCGACGCGGAGACGGAGGAGGCCGACCCGCTCTCCGAGGCGGACATCTATGTCGCTTATGGACGCTACAAGGAGGCCGAAGAGCTCCTGGTGCGCGAGATCGAGCGCACTCCCGGGCGCCTGCAGGCGAAGTTCAAGCTTGCCGAGGTCTATGCCGCGTCCGAGAATCGCTTTTTGATGCGGGAGCTGATGGAAGACATCCAGGCTTGCGGCGGGGATCGAGACGATCCGGCGCGATGGCAACGGCTCGTTGGGATCGTCAAGGTGGTCGAGGAGGGTGGCGTTTGGGATCCGGGCTCAAGCTTCAGGATCACCGACGCGCCGTCCGAGTCGGTGGAGCAGGGTACCCGGGACCTTCAGGCCCTCGGCCGGGCCGTCGATGAGGCGGCTGGTGCAGCTCCCGAGCCGAAGCCCCGCGTATTCGAAGGCGATGACAGGGTGCCTGCTGAGGTGACGGGACCCGGGCATGCGCAGCGGCTGGATAAGCCGTCGGTCGCGGCCGACAACCTTGGCGGCTCACCGATCGAGGATGAGATGCCCCTCTTGTTCGACGAGTCAGCGCTCGACGATTCTCTTGTCTTGCCAGAGCAGAGCGCTGATGAGGACCCTGAGTGGGACCCCCTGGCCGATCTTGGCGCGCGGGAGAGCTCTGGCGACGCCGGGGATCTCATCCTGACGCTGGACGACCTTGATGGATCGGGTGTCCTGGATCTGGATGCGGTGTTGGATGCTCCATCTTCGGCCATGGCGCAGCCCGAGGCGGAGACGGCCGATATGTCCCCTCCGCGTCCGCGCGACGTCGGCGCGGAGGCTGACGCGGGGGAGGATGTTCTGAAGCTGGACGCGGTCTTGGATACGCCCCAGGGGGGAGTGACGACGCCCGGGTTGGGGACGGCCGATGTGGCTCCGCGCCCGCGCGAGATTGCCGAGGAAGCTGAAGCGTCTGAGGATGCGCTGGAGCTGAACGCGGTCTTGGATGCGCCCCAAGCGGAGGTGACGACGTCCGGGTTGGGTACGTCCGATGTGGCTCAGCGCCCGCCCGAGGTTGTCGAGGAAGCTGCCTTGGTCGAGGATATCCTGGGGCTCGATGCGGTCTTGGACGCGCCTCGGCCGGATCTGCCGACGCCTGGGGCGGATACGGCCGCTGCCCCCCGGCATCCACCCGTGGTGGAGGAAGCGGTTACCGAAGGTGTGATCGATCGCGATGCAGGCGAGGTTGGGGGAAGCTCTGCAGCGGTCTTTGGCGATCACGCCGCGGCCGATGGGCCGGCCGATGCGGATCGCCGGGACGATCGAGCGGCCAGGGTGGATCTCGCCCGTGCCTACCTCGCTATGAACGACCTCAAGTCCGCCCGCGCATTGCTCGATGAGGTGCTCGCAGACGTCAGCGGGGAAGCCGCCGCGAGTCCGAGGAGCGATTGAGGACACCGGCCTGAATCGCGAGCGCGCGCGACCGCCGGCGACAGGGGGGCTGAGCTCGCAACGGATTGCGCTGGGCGTCGAGTATGACGGCTCGGGTTTTTGTGGCTGGCAAACCCAGGCCGGAGTCCGGACCGTCCAGGCCGCCCTGGAGGCGGCAATCGGTCGGGTCGCGGACGAGCCGGTCCGGGTTCAGTGCGCGGGACGCACTGATGCGGGGGTGCATGCCGAGGAGCAGGTCCTCCACTTTGACACGTCGGCGCATCGCAGCGACCGATCCTGGGTGCTCGGGACCAACGCCCACCTACCGCCGGACGTAGCGGTCCGGTGGGCCCGTCCGGTCGATCCGCGGTTTCATGCCCGTTTCAGCGCGATCGCGCGCCACTACCGCTATCTGATCATGGTCCGGTCCACCCGGTCGCCGTTACACCGCGACCGGGTGGTCTGGACGCATCGCTTGCTGGACACCGAGCGCATGGGCAAGGCCGGTCAGACACTCGTCGGGGTGCATGATTTCTCAAGCTTCCGGGCGGTGGCCTGCCAGGCGAAGAGCCCGATCCGCCACGTCCACTACCTGGAGCTGACCGACACGTCCGGGCTCATCGAGCTGAGGATTGGAGCCAACGGTTTTCTGCACCATATGGTCCGTAATATCGTCGGTGTCCTCATGATGATCGGCCGCGGTGATGCGCCGGTCGGGTGGACCCGCGACCTCCTGTCATTGCGCGACCGACGGCTCGGCGGCGTGACCGCCCCCCCGCATGGGCTCTACTTCGTCCGCGCCGACTATCCGGCTGAGCTCCACCTTCCGCCGGTCCAATCAGCGAGGTTATCGGGCGGGCTGACTCCGTCGCACATGGGTAACGCGTAAAGCGAGGCGTGTTCGTCGTGCCCGGGAGCAAGGCGCGACGAGGACGACTCGCGGCCTCTATTGCGAGGAGTCGCGACGCGGCGATCGGGTGCGGGCGGCGTGCGTCGCGGCGGAAAATCCGTCTGTGACAGGCATAAAGACCGGACTGAGGTTGCCTCTCCGATGCCATGACGATCTCCGGATTCGCCAATCATGAGAACCCGCGTTAAGATCTGTGGACTAACCCGTCGGATCGATGTGGAGGCGGCGGTGGCCGCAGGTGCCGACGCCGTCGGTTTCGTGTTCCATCCCCCGAGCCCGCGGGCGGTGTCGCCGGATGAGGCGCGGCGCTTGTGCGAGGGATTGCCGCCCTTCGTAACCGCGGTCGGACTCTTTGTCGATGCCTCGTCGGAGCGGATCCGGTCGGTTCTGGACCAGGTCCCGCTCGAGTTGATTCAGTTCCATGGAGAAGAGGAACCGGTGTTCTGCGCCTCGTTCGGACGGCGTTGGATCAAGGCGGTGCGGATGCGCCCGGGCATCGATCTCCTGGCGGAGCAGGCGCGTTACGGTGAGGCCGCAGGACTGCTGCTCGATACCTTCGATCCGGTTCGGGCGGGAGGGACGGGCCAATGCTTCGACTGGGAACGAATCCCAGCGCCGATTGCGCCTTCGATCATCCTGGCGGGTGGGCTCGCCCCGGGCAATGTCGGGAACGCCATCCGTCGAGTTCGTCCGTTCGGGGTCGATGTGAGCGGTGGCGTCGAGGCGTCCAAGGGAATCAAGGACCATCGCAAGATTCGCGATTTCATGCAGAAGGTGAACGATGTTGACATATCCCGATGACCTGGATCGGGCCTTTCCGGGCGGGGCCGGCCAGCGCCGCTCGCAGCCGAGTGC
The DNA here is from genome assembly GCF_022340925.1 of Thiocapsa sp. GTDB lineage: Bacteria > Pseudomonadota > Gammaproteobacteria > Chromatiales > Chromatiaceae > Thiocapsa. The sequence goes on along the minus strand of NZ_JAJDNA010000085.1, from coordinate 55,911 downwards.
TTACCGCTGGCCGGATGCCCGTGGTCATTTCGGTCCCTACGGGGGGATGTTTGTCCCGGAGACGCTGATGCAGCCGCTCGAGGAGCTGCGCGCGGCCTATGAGCGTTTCCTCGATGATCCAGAGTTTCAGGCCGAGCTCGATGCGGACCTGCGCGACTATGTGGGCCGACCTTCGCCCGTCTATCACGCCGCGCGCTGGAGCAGGGAGCTCGGCGGTGCTCAGATCTTCCTGAAGCGTGAAGACCTGAATCACACGGGCGCGCACAAGGTCAACAATACGATCGGTCAGGCCCTGCTCGCGCGGCGGATGGGTAAGACCCGTATCATCGCCGAGACCGGTGCGGGTCAACACGGTGTGGCGAGCGCGACCGTGGCGGCGCGGTTGGGTCTGGAATGCGTCGTTTACATGGGCGAGGTCGATATCGCGCGGCAGGAGGCCAACGTCTATCGCATGCGTCTGCTCGGGGCGCGGGTTGTTTCGGTGACCTCAGGGTCCCGCACCCTGAAGGATGCGTTGAACGAGGCAATGCGGGACTGGGTGACGAACATCGACAACACCTTCTACATCATCGGCACCGTGGCTGGCCCCCACCCTTATCCCGCGATGGTGCGGGACTTCCAAGCGGTGATCGGACGCGAGGCCCGCGCCCAGATCCTAAAACGGACCGGCCGCCTGCCCGATGCCCTCGTCGCCTGCGTGGGCGGGGGCTCAAACGCCATCGGTCTCTTTTATCCTTTCATCGGCGACCCCGGGGTGGCGATCTATGGCGTCGAGGCCGCCGGCGATGGTCTTCAGACGGGTCGCCATGCCGCGCCGCTGTGTGCCGGTCGGCCCGGCGTGCTCCATGGTAACCGGACCTATCTGATGGAGGATCGACATGGTCAGATCGTCGAGACCCACTCCATCTCCGCCGGGCTCGACTATCCTGGGGTCGGTCCCGAGCATGCCTGGCTGAAGGACAGCGGACGTGCCCGCTACGATTCGGTGACGGACGAGGAGGCCCTGCGCGCCTTCCATCACCTGACACGCACCGAGGGGATCATCCCGGCGCTCGAGTCCAGTCACGCACTGGCCTATGCCCATAAGCTCGCCCCGGGGATGCGCAGCGATCAGGCGATTCTTGTCAACCTCTCCGGTCGAGGGGACAAGGATATGCACACCGTCGCCAGTCACGATGGGCTGGTGCTATGAGTCGGATTGACGCGTGCTTCGGGCGACTCGCCCAGCGCCGCCGAACGGCGCTCATCCCCTTCGTGACCGCCGGGGATCCGGCACCCGAGGTGACGGTTCCGCTGTTGCATGCGATGGTCGCCGCGGGCGCGGATCTGATCGAGATCGGTGTCCCCTTTTCCGATCCGATCGCCGACGGCCCCGTGATCCAGCGGGCCAGCGAGCGGGCGCTGGCCAAGGGTGTGTCATTGGACGATGTGCTGGACATGGTTCGTGTTTTTCGGACACGAGACGGCGATACGCCCGTGATCCTGATGGGCTATCTCAATCCGATCGAGGTGATGGGCTACGAGCTGTTCTCAGTCGCAGCGCACGAGGCCGGCGTGGACGGTGTGCTGGTTGTCGATGTGCCGCCCGAGGAAGGGCATGACCTGGTCGCGATGCTCAGGACCCGCGGACTGGACCTGGTGTATCTTTTGGCGCCGACCTCGACCGCGGCCCGGATCGCGTGCATTGGGGAGGTGGCCTCGGGTTTCGTCTACTACGTCTCGGTGAAGGGAGTCACCGGCTCCGGTCACCTGGATACGGCGGCAGTGGCCGAGAAGGTCGGCCTGATCAAATCGCTGGTTCGACTGCCGGTCGGCGTCGGCTTCGGCATCCGCGATGCCGGGTCGGCCGCGCGGATCGCCGAGGTCGCCGATGCAATCATCGTCGGCAGCGCCATCGTGAGCCGGATCGAGGCTCTGGCGGCGACCCCTGAACAGATCCCCGACGCGGTTGGCGGATTTCTTGCCGGTCTGCGTCAAGCCATCGACGAGGTGGATGCCCATGTCTCCTAAGCGTCCCGGACGGGTTGGCCAAGGACTGATGCGCGGCGGGGTCCCTGCCTCAGAGCAGCCTGCAAAGGAACCTCGGATCGAACGTGGTGACACTTTGAAGCAGGCGATCGACAACCGCGGTGGCACCTTGAAGCAGGCGATGGACAAGAGTATGAGCTGGTTTGAGAAGCTCATACCGAGTCGCATCCGCACCGAGGCAAGCACAAAACGGGCCGTTCCCGAAGGCGTCTGGGCGAAGTGTCCAGGCTGTCATGCCATCCTCTATCGCGCCGAGTTGGAGCGCAACCTCGAGGTATGCCCGAAGTGCGCGCACCACAGTCGGCTCAGTGCGCGCCGTCGGCTGGAGACCTTCCTCGATGCCGAGCAGCGCGAGGAGATCGCTGGCGATCTCGAATCCCTGGATCCGCTCAAGTTCAAGGATCTCAAGAAGTACAAGGATCGTCTCGCCCAGGCCCAGAAACAATCCGCCGAGAAAGAGGCCTTGATCGTGATGCGCGGGCGCCTGAAAGGCCAACCCATCGTTGCCGCGGCCTTCGAGTTCGGCTTCATGGGCGGCTCCATGGGTTCGGTCGTAGGTGAACGGTTCGTTCGCGGCGTTGAGGCGGCCCTTGAGCGGGACTCGCCCTACGTCTGTTTTGCCGCGAGCGGCGGGGCCCGCATGCAGGAGAGCCTCTTCTCGCTGATGCAGATGGCGAAGACCAGCGCGGCGCTTGGGCGGATGCGCGAGCAATCGCTGCCATTCATCTCCGTGATGACCGACCCCACGATGGGTGGTGTCTCGGCGAGCCTGGCGATGCTCGGCGATCTGAATATCGCAGAGCCCAACGCCCTGATCGGCTTCGCCGGCCCGCGCGTGATCGAGCAGACGGTCCATGAGAAGCTGCCCGATGGCTTCCAGCGCAGTGAGTTCCTGCTGGATAAGGGTGCCTTGGACATGATCATGGACCGGCGCGATCTGCGTGAGCGCATCGCCGATCTTCTTGCGATCCTGACCCATCGCCCCCGTTACTGCCGCACCGTCGTTCCGGTCTGAGGGCGGCGCCTGGTCCCGATGCGTTTCCGGGATCTCGATGCCTGGTTGAATTGGCAGGGCGGGCTGCACCCCAAGGACATCGAGCTGGGTCTCGACCGGGTGGAGGCGGTTTGGCGCCGGTTGGGCCCCAAGCCGCCGCCCTTTCCCGTCATCACGGTGGGGGGGACGAACGGGAAGGGCTCTTGCGTTGCCATGCTCGAGGCGATCTTGCGGGCTGCTGGTTACCGCACCGCCTGCTACAGCTCTCCGCATCTGCTGCGCTATAACGAGCGCGTCCGACTCGACGCGGAGCCTGTCGCCGACCGCGCGCTGTGCGAGGCTTTCGACCGTGTGGATCGCGCGCGCCGCGACATTGCGCTGACCTATTTCGAGTTCGGGACCCTTGCCGCGCTCGACCTGTTCGTGCGGGCCGAGCCCGACCTCGCCCTGCTGGAGGTCGGGCTTGGGGGGCGCCTCGACGCCGTGAATCTGCTTGATGCGGATGTTTCGGTGGTGACCTCGATCGGACTCGATCACACCGCCTGGCTGGGCGAATCCCTGGATCAGATCGCCGGTGAAAAGGCAGGAATCTTTCGACGGGATCGTCCGGCGATCATCGGACAGCGCGATGCCCCGACGCGGTTGCGAGCCGAAGCGGAGCGGTTGGGTAGTCTTCCACGGCAGCTTGGACGCGAGCTCGATTGGGAGCTCGGGAGCGGCGGCTGGATCTGGGTCGGTCCGGGCGGCGAACGCTTGGCCTTGCCGGCGCCGGCGATGCGCGGCACGTTTCAATACGACAACGCCTCGGCTGCGATCGCGGCGCTTCGGGAGCTGGGCGGGCGTCTGCCGGTTCCGGTCAACGCAATCAGATCCGGCCTGCAGAGGGCGCAATTGCGCGGCCGCTTCCAGGTCGTTCCCGGCCGGCCATGCTGCATCCTGGACGTCGCGCACAACGGCGCGGCGGGGGATGCCCTCGCCGCAAACCTGCGGGCATTTGCTTGCCCCGGTCGGACGCGTGCTGTCTTGGCCGTCCTCTCCGACAAGGCGCCCGAGGCCCTCGTTCGGCCGCTCCTGCCTCTTGTGGACGAGTGGTATCTGGCGCAGAGCGATGATCCGAGAGCCATGTCGGTCGGCGTCCTGAGCGCGCGCCTGGCTCCGCTGCTGTCGGCGCGGCCGGCCGTGGTCCACCGAACGGTGGGAGCCGCGCTCGCCGCGGCCGAGTCGGCCTCCGGGTCTGGCGATTGCCTGCTGGTCGTGGGATCGTTCACGACTGTCGGTGAGGCGCTCCGGCGCCTCGAAGAGGCCCGATCCGCATGGGGCTGAGTGGTACCGGCCGTGCGCTCCGTCGATCGGGGGGCGCGGCCAGGCGCGGGTCCCGGACGGTCTGGGAGATTTAATTGATTGAAAGTAATACCGATATTTTAGTCTGGCGGGTTTCAAATCAGTTGGGACGTGATATACTCGCCCCACCGCAGCGGCCCATGGATCGAATGTCGGAGTGGCGCTGGCGTGTTGCTCGGCGTCGGGGTAGAGGTTTATGCGAGAAGGCGCAAAAAAACGGTTGGTCGGGGCGGTCGTGATCGTCGCGCTGGCGGTCATCTTCGTACCCATGCTGTTCGAGGATAAGGCCGTGGCCCCCTTGCCGCCACTGCCGGATGTGATGCCCCAACAGCCGGAGCTCGACGAGCGCTTCCGCGAGGAGGCCTATCTGACCCCCAGTGGCTCCATCGCGGGCATTCCCGGAGAAGGGAGCTGGGCCGAGACTCAAGACCTGCCGCCTCCTGCCGTCGAGGAGGCCGGGCCGGTCTACGAGGGCATGGTCGATGAGCCGATGCCGCCGAGCGAGCCACCGGCGAGAGAGATCCCGGGCAGCACAGTCACTCCCGACGTGCCGCCCGAGACCGCAACCCTTTCCAGCGTCCCGGAGCCGGTGGGTCACGACGATGGGATGCCGTCATGGGTGATTCAGGTCGCCAGCCTGGGGACACAGGAAGGTGGAGAGAAGCTTGCAGACAAGCTGCGTCGCGAAGGTTACTCTGCCTTCGTCGAGCCGGCCGAGGTCAGGGGTCGAGTCTATTATCGGGTGCGCGTCGGGCCGGAGCTCGACCGCGCGCGTGCCGAGCAGACGGCGGAGCGGTTGCGTCAGAGCTACAAGGATGCGCTGATTCAACGCTATCCCTAAGCAGATTCTGATCTGATCAAGGTTCCGAAACCCGGCTGACCGGAGTCACAATGAACTGGGCTGACTATGCCATCCTTGGGGTCATACTTCTGTCCGCCCTGGTCGGGGTCGCTCGAGGTCTGATCCGTGAGGCCTTGTCGCTGGGAGTCTGGGTCGCGGCCATCCTAATTGCCTGGCTGTATCATCGCCAGGTGGCGGATCTCCTGGTTCCTTACGTGTCGCAGCCCACGATACGCATGGCCGCGGCCTTCATCGCGTTGGTTCTCCTCACCCTGTTGGTGGGCGCCATTCTCGGCGCGGTCCTCGCGGCACTCGTGGACAAGGCGGGCCTCAGCGGCGTCGACCGATCGCTGGGCTTGATCTTCGGGGCGGCGCGAGGCGTCGTCATCGTCGCCATGGCGGTGTTTCTGGCCGCCCTGACGCCGATGCCGGACGATCCTTGGTGGAAGGAGTCACGTTTCATCGGGCGGTTTCAATCGGTTGCGAGCTGGCTCGTCAGTTTCGTGCCGGACGAGGTTCAGTCCCGGATCAAGGACTTGTGACCTCGGGGAAGGTTTCCAGCCGCCAGTCCTCCGGCGGCGAGCGGGGGTGCTTCTTGAAAGGAGCCGGTCGCTCGTGATTGTCCCCTGGCGCGGGGGCGGGGTATAGTCGCCGGCTGTCAATCTGCAGCACCCATCCTTTGGTCCGAAGGATGGGGCGCGGGCGAGGGGCTCATGTGCGGCATCGTCGGCATCGTCGGTAAGAGTTCCGTCAACCAGGCCCTCTATGACACGCTGTTGGTGCTGCAACACCGGGGTCAGGATGCCGCCGGCATCGTCACCTGCGAGGGCGACAGGCTCCATCTTCGCAAGGACAACGGGCTGGCCCGCGACGTCTTCCGCACCCGGCACATGATCCAGTTGCGCGGCAACATGGGCATCGGCCATGTGCGCTACCCGACGGCCGGTGCATCGAGCTCGGCCGAGGCGCAGCCGTTCTACGTGAATTCGCCTTACGGGATCGTCTTGGCCCACAACGGGAATCTCACCAACGCGGAGGATCTCAAGCGCGATCTATTCGTCGAGGATCTGCGTCATCTCAACACCGATTCAGATTCCGAGATCCTGCTGAACGTCCTTGCCCATGAGCTCCAGATCCAGGGCAAGTTGCGGATCGACGAAGAAGACATCTTTCGGGCGGTCGCCGGCGTTCATCTGCGCTGCCGCGGGGGATATGCGGCGGTGGCGATGATCCCCGGATTCGGCACCTTCGGCTTCCGCGATCCGCATGGGATCAGGCCACTCGTTTACGGCCGTCGGGAGATCGACCAAGGCACCGAGTACATGATCGCCTCCGAGAGTGTCGCCCTCGACACCATCGGCTTCACGCTGATCGACGATGTCGCCCCGGGTGAGGCGGTGTTCATCAGCGTCGACGGCGAGTTGCACACACGCCAGTGTGCGGCCCAGCCGATCCTGTCTCCCTGCATCTTCGAGTTCGTCTATTTCGCCCGCCCCGATTCGATCATCGATAATATCTCGGTGCACAAGGCGCGGTCGCGAATGGGGAAGAAGCTGGCCGCCAAGATCAAACGCGAGTGGCCGAGCCATGACATCGATGTCGTCATTCCAATCCCGGACACCAGTCGCACGGCCGCACTTCAACTCGCCAATCAGCTCGGGATCCCGTACTCCGAGGGATTCATCAAGAATCGCTATATCGGACGGACCTTCATCATGCCGGGCCAAACCGTGCGAAAGAAGTCGGTGCGCCAGAAGCTCAACGCGATCGATCTGGAGTTTCGGAGAAAGAACGTCTTGCTGGTGGATGACTCGATTGTACGAGGGACCACCTCTCAGCAGATCATCCAGATGGCGCGCGACGCCGGTGCCAAGCGCGTCTACTTCGCTTCGGCTGCCCCACCGGTGCGCTGTCCCAACGTCTATGGGATCGACATGCCAGCCGCAAGCGAGCTGATCGCGTACGGTCGGACGGAGGAGGAGGTCGCCCGCGAGTTGGGCGCCGACCGGCTCATCTATCAGGATCTCAGTGATCTGATCGATGCCGTCCAGAAGAAGGGCAAGAGTCATGTCGACCGCTTCGATACCTCTGTATTCGACGGCGTCTATGTCACCGGGGATGTGACCCCCGAGTATCTCCAGGTACTGGAGGCCAATCGGAACGACATCGCCAAGGCCGCTTACAATCCGTTCAGCGAGAGTGTCATTGAGCTCTACAACTCGGCCTGACGCGCCGCCGGCCGCGCATCAGCCGGAGCGGCGCTCGGATCAGCACACTACCGAGGTGGGATTCGCGACCCGTGCGGTGCGAACGGGTCATCACCGCACCCCTGAAGGTGAGCACGGCGAGCCCATCTTCACCACGTCGAGCTTCGTCTTCGCAAGCGCGGCGGAGGCCGCGGCGCGTTTTGCCGGTGAGCAACAGGGCAATATCTACTCGCGCTTCACCAATCCGACGGTTGCCGCCTTCGAAGAGAGGCTAGCTGCGCTCGAAGGGGGCGAGCGCTGTGTCGCGACGGCCTCCGGGATGTCGGCGATCCTGGCCTTGTGTATGGGACTGTTGCAGACCGGCGATCACATCGTCGCTTCGCGCAGCCTCTTTGGGACCACCACGTTGCTGTTCAATACGTATCTTGCCCGCTTCGGCGTCGATACCAGCTACGTGACGCTGGCTGATCTGGATGCCTGGGAAGCGGCCATTCGCCCCGAGACGCGACTGCTGTTTTGTGAGACGCCGTCCAACCCCTTGACCGAGATGGTGGATCTGCGCCGCCTTGCCGAAGTCGCCCACCGCCGCGGTTGCGTGCTGGCGGTCGACAACTGCTTCTGCACCCCGGCCCTTCAAAGGCCGCTCGAGCTGGGTGCCGACCTCGTGATCCATTCTGCTACAAAATACCTGGACGGGCAGGGCCGGTGCGTGGGCGGGGCGGTGGTCGGTGATCGCAAACTGGTTGGCGAAACGGTCTTCGGGGTGCTGCGAACCGCGGGGCCCACCATGAGCCCCTTCAACGCCTGGGTCTTCCTCAAAGGATTGGAGACGCTCGAGCTGCGTATGCGCGCCCATGCCCGCGCCGCGTCTCAGCTCGCGGGATGGCTGGGGCTGCAGCCGGCGGTCGAGCGGGTCTATTACCCGGGTCTGCCGGATCACCCGCAGCATCATCTGGTCGGAGTCCAACAGCGCACGGGTGGCGGGATCGTCGCCTTCGACGTGCGTTCGGGTCAGACCGGCGCATGGCGGCTCATCGACTCGACGCGGCTCTTGTCCATCACCGCCAATCTGGGCGATGCCAAGACCACGATCACCCATCCGGCGACCACGACGCATGGACGGCTCACGCCAGAGGAACGCGCCGACGTCGGCATCGGCGAGGGTCTGGTGAGAGTGGCGGTCGGCCTGGAGGACATCGCTGACATTCAGGCGGATCTTGCGCGGGGGCTCAAGGCGATTTCCTGACCAGCCTGGCATCTGCTGCAGTTCGGCCCGGGATGGGCCAGCGGGTTTACTCATCGGCTGCCGGGAGGCCGACAGGGCCCAAAGGGTGTGCGATCGATCGCGCGATGAACGAACCGAGGCTCACCGAGCGCGCTTCACCGTCGGGAGTCTGCCAAGCTGTCGTGATCCTGATCGCCTTGTAGTCGGGCGCAGAGCGGTCCGCTACGATCCACCGCCGGGTGAAATGCGCGTTGTGGCCGACTTGGGGCTCAGGCGCATCCGCGCCGCTCTCGATGCTGTCATAGGGTGTCGCTCGCAGCGACTCGAGCTTCTGTTGCGCGAGATTGACGGCGATCGTCTGGGTCTTGCTGTGGCCGGAGCTCGCAAACACCCGCATCTGCAGGTGGGCCAAACCCATGAGTCCAATCGACAGCACGGTCAGCGCGATCAGCGCCTCGACGAGGGTGAAGCCTGCGTGGCTGATCTGCGCTCGCCTGCTCATCCGTCCGGCTCCCAATCTCGCCAACTTCCCGGAACGCGATGGGTGGAGGTGACGATGTTGAGACTGGCGCCCTCTTCATTGTCCACAGCCCAACTCCAATGGTACAGGCGGCCTCGCGCGGTCAGCCCCTCGAGCGCGTCTTCGAAGACCACCGAGCCGTAGACTGCGGCATCCCCCCACCCGCGGCTGCCGCATCCGGCATCCTCTGCAAAGTAGACGATCCCGTAGACGGAAACGGACCCACTGACCTCAGGACACCCCGCCGATTCCGTGAACACCATGTAAATGGGCTCTTTGGGTTGGCCCATGTCGGAGTCCCATCGGAGGGTCGAGGTGATCCAAAGGAACCTTGGATCTCCGTCCTCTGCGCGTGCCTTGTACTCCTCCTGACTGATCGCGAAGAGGTACTCCCACGCCGTACCCTCGAAGGCGTTGCCTCTTAAACTGCCGCCGTTGAGGTAGAGGCTGCCGGGGTCCAGGCAGGAAAGGGGGTGGGACGATACGACGGACGCGCGGTCGCACCCGTCATCCCGGCCGGGATCGCACCGGCTCGGATAGACATTGGCGTTCCCGGTGACTCCCGACAGGCAGCCGCCGACCACCAGGGGTGGGACGCCCCTCGCCATGGCGTCTCGTAGCGGACGCTTCTGCTGAAAACACTGGGTCGCGGCCGCGTAGATGCTTTCATCGCCGGTCGCGTGGGCCTCGGAGTGCACACGCAGACAGCCAGGCCTGTCATCGAGAGTCAATCGAATTCCGTAGCGGTAGTCTCCGGATGCCGAGATCTGCGGTGGAGGCGGGATCTCAGTGCCGGCACTCCACACGTTAGTCGACAGCCAGGCGAGCGCGTAGTCTAGCCCCGACTGCGCCGCCTGTTGGGCCTCCTTGGCGCGGAGCTCGTTGTTCGCGATACGCTGCTCCATGACGCCCATCCGTGCAACGGCGATGGTTAGAATCGTCGAAGCCGTGAGGAGCAGGAAACCGACCATCAGCGTCATCGCACCATGCTCCTGACGGCCGTTTGTCGGCATCTGAGAACGCATGCGGGTGGGCCTCGGCTATGGGCGCCAATAGCGGTCGTTGCGGACGGCGACCCGCGAAGCGAAGGTCTGGTTCACCGCGGGATCACCCGCGAGTTGCCCGGCCAGCATGATGTCGACGGACCGAACCTGCTGACAAAGGTCATCGTCTGTGCATGGCTCCGTTCGCGCCTTGGCAGGGTTGAGGTTCGTGGTCTCGCCGGCGGTGATGTCGAACCTGAGCCTCGTCACACGAACGTCGTTGCTGGTGACGGCCTCCCAGTGTCCGCTGTCGCAGTCAAAGGCGGGGTCCGATGCGCTTGCGAGTCGAGTGCGGATCTGAAGAGCGCCACCGCGCAGTCTAAAACCGAACATCTCGACATTGGCCCGGTCATAGGCATCGCCATCGAAAGGCGAGGCGATCGGCGTGCAGCCGTCGCAGACTCCGATGAGCGAATTGGCGTTCAGGTCATAGCTATAGGTCACGCAGCTGCCGCTGGCTTCACCGATCGCCGAGCCGATGCTTAGATCGTTCTGGATTCCGCTAATCTCGAGTCGGAAGGGGTTGTCGGCCGGGTCCGCCCCGTCAGGAAACTCCCAGTGGCCTGCGCGCAGGAGATCCTGCTCCATGACCTCCATGGCCGCCCGCAACTCCTGATTGAGCCGCGCCAACCGGATGTTCTCCGCTGCGCCGCGTGCGGTCAGGAGATAGACGGCAGAGGTCCCGGCCAGCACCAGTGCCCCGACCGTCATTCCGACCATCAGTGCCGTCAGGGTGACCCCGGATTGGCGAGCGGGGTGGCCCGCCAGCGAATGCGCGCGTGTCCCGTCAATGGTCAGCATGGTGGAAAGCCCGTCACGGTCCCGCGGGGAGAGCAGAGGCGCACTCTGCCGAGCAGGCTCAATACGACCCTGAGCTCGGCGTCTCGTCCGGATGCGAAGGTCAGGCTACCGCCCCGGGCGGTCGCCCGCCTGGGCTCGAATCCCGTGCCTCGCGGGCTGCCCGTGAAGGTGGTGCCCTCGATGCGTATGCCGGGGAAATCCACACCCGAGACGATCTTGAGCATGGGTTCGCCCGCCGTGGACAGCCGGCAGGCCCTCTCTGCCGAGAGATCTCGCAGACGGCAGTCGCAATCCTTCCTCTCAGCGATGCCGTAACACCAGGCCTCGCTGTCGACCGTCAGGAACAGGTGCCGGTTGCGTCGGATTACCTCGCTTCGCGTCCATTGCAGATCCTCCGTCAGCGCCTGAGCGGCGGCCTTCAGTCGGTTGCGGGCGAGCATCTCCTGCATGGTCGGTGCGCCTATGGTTGCCAGGACGGCCAGTACCGTAATCGTCAGCATGAGCTCCACCAGGGTGAAGCCGTCATGACCTAGAAGGTCGACGCGATCCATCGGACGAGAGACTGGGGGAGGCCCGGAACGGCCCCGCTCTTGGCTCTCCCCGATGGTGGTGAGAGTGATGCGGAAAAGACACGTGAAGTGTTCTAACATGACTCTGCGACTTTGGCCTCTATTTCTCGTCTTTTATAAATAAAAATAGTTTACTATGGAGGATAATCGGACACTCTCAAAGCGAGTCTCGAACTCAAGTATGATATCTTTTTGTGTATTTTTCTAGTCAGTGATTTGGCTGGTTGAGGCATGCACAGGGGTGCGTGGGGTCCGCAGCCTGGTGGCTTCACTACTGATACCTGCGCGACCCGCACCGCTCGTGCTATGAATGGCGAGCGCTTGGCGCCGATGCCTGCTTCCATTCGCGGCGAGGCCGCGGACGGGGCTGCCGAGACCCAGCGAGCTTCCGCCGACAATCACTGGATGCCATCATGACTTTAAGAACATTCGTGCTGCTGACCTTCGGACTACTGATGACGCTCATGCTCGGGGCTTGCGAGACACGGGTGCGCGAGTCCATTCCGGGGCATTGGGTGACGATCCCGGCAGGGAGCACGTTGCGGCTCAACCGTGCGATCCCTATCCCGCAGGGCCGCGCTCGCGCCTTCTTTGTGGGTGGGGGGGCGCGCGCATCGGGTGCCAGCCAGGACGCGAGCTGCGCGCTCGAGGTCCGACGCATCGACCACGCCGGCATCCAGACCGTCGCACCCGGCGTGATTCGAATCACTCGCGTACAGGACTACGTAGCCCTGGTGGCCGATCGGAGAACGGTCCCGGGTGCGACCGGCGGCGTCCGCTTCCGACTCGCCGGACACGGTGACAGTGGGGGCTCACAGATGATCCAGCAGGGCTATCATTTTTGGCTGGACGACAGCCGCCAACCTAACCTGATGCGTCTCACCTGCCTCGGCAGACTGGACGACCCCGCCTACACCCGCCCGCCAACCATCGCGGAGATTCAGGCGGCCCTGGGAGAACTGGCCACACTCGAGCTCCCGGGGCTGTAGCCTGGCCTTGCGGCTGCGGGCGGCTGGGACGCGAATCCCGGGTGGATGCGCATCGGCACCGCGCGACCGCAACGCCAACGGCGAGCCCGTCCCCGCCAATCTGATCCCGCGAGTCGGGCTCGGCCCGGGTTGGAACCCAACGCCGCCGCTCGATTGGGTCGCCCGTCAGTCTGTCGAACCGGCGTCGGCGGTGGTATAAACGCGGGTGTCGATTCCTGACCCCGGTGGCATCGACCGGGCGAATGCAGCACCGCGTCCCGCCGCATTGGCCACGCAGCGTCTCTACACAGCGTGGTCGCTTCGTCCCAAGTTGAATCGGTGAGGCCATCGATGTCCGCTGGATTGTGCTACCGTCGCCCGCGTCGTGCGGTGCTGTCGACTCTTGCGATCGGACTAGCTCTTTTGGTGGGAGACGTCCATTCGGCGATCGACAGCGGCGGCGAGGGGGACGCGACCGGGCCCGCGAAAGCCCCGACCGTTGCCGAGCTTCTCAATCTCCCGAAGATCCCGAACGAGCGCTGCCTAAAGTGCCACAACGATGAGGACGAGAAGACCTCGGAGCGTGAAGACGGCACCGTGGTCGACATCTACGTGGATCGCGAGCGCTTCGAGCACAGCGTGCACGGCAAACAGCCCTGTGTCGGTTGCCACAACACGGTCCAGAAGGCCGTTCACGAGATTCCGCTCCCCAAGAGCATCGGCTGCGTCGCGTGCCATCTCAAGACCGCGGAGGTGCAGTACGGCAGCTCCGATCCGCAGTACCGGCGGCTGGACGTGGTGCTGGCCCAGATCGACGGCTATATGGCCTCCGTGCATGCGCGCCCGAATCTGCTGGACCAGTCCCGGACCAACGCCACCTGCTACGATTGTCATGATGGCCACAACATCGGCACCGCAGGCAGCTCTGCGCGGGCCGAGCACCGCAGCCGAATTCACGAGGTCTGCGGTCGCTGCCACGAGGAGCAGCGCAAGCACTACGAGCAATCGGTCCACGGGACCGCGGTCATCGAGCGCCGGGACGCCAGCGCCGCGATCTGCTCCGACTGCCACACCCCCCACAATATCGATTCACCCGACCAGGCTCAGGTCAAGCTCACGATCACCGACAACTGCGGGAGCTGCCACCAGAAGCAGGTCGAGACCTATCAGAAGTCATACCATGGTCAGGTGGTGCGCCTCGGCTATACCCACACCGCGAAGTGTTACGACTGCCACGGCAGCCACGGGATCATGGACGTCAAGGATCCAGCGTCGAAGGTGCATCCCGACAATCGCCTGGAGACCTGCCGCCAGTGTCACACGGGTGCGCCGGAGGGTTTCCTCGGCTTTCATGCCCACGGCGATGCCGACGATTTCGAGCGCTATCCGGAAATGTGGGTCGCCGCCCGCTTCATGGAGGTCCTGATCGCCGGCGTCTTCCTGTTCTTCTGGACCCACATGCTACTGTGGATCTATCGGGAGTGGCGTGAGCGCAGGCAGGGGAAGGACTATCGTGCCGATCCGGCCGTCCCCCCGACGGTCTACTTCCGCCGCTTCAGCGTCGGCTGGCGGATCGCGCACGGCCTGTTGGCCGTCGCCGTCATGGTGTTGGTCCTGACCGGCACGGCCGTCCTCTTTGCCGAGCAGCCCTGGGCAGAATACGTTATGAATCTGCTCGGGGGCCCCCAAGTCGCGGCGGTCATTCACCGGACGGCGGCCGTCACCTTCGCGGCCGTCTTCTTTGGTCATCTCCTCGTCGTGACCTGCAACATCCTGCGGGCGGGCAGGGGCTTTCGCTGGTTCGGTCCAAACTCCATGGTGCCCACCTGGCAGGACATCCGCGATATCGGTGCCATGTTCGCCTGGTTCCTCGGATTCGGTCCGCGGCCCAAGTTCGATCGCTGGACCTACTGGGAGAAGTTCGACTATTGGGCGCCTTTCTGGGGCATGCTCGTCATCGGCCTGAGTGGACTGATGCTCTGGTTCCCCACGGTGACCGCGTCGATCCTCCCCGGCTGGGTGTTCAACATCGCCACCATCGTGCATGCCGAGGAGGCCGTCCTGGCCGCGGTCTTCCTGTTCACCGTGCATTACTTCAACGTCCATTTCCGCCCCGAGAAGTGGCCCATGGACATTGTCATGGCGACTGGCGCCGTACCCTTGGAGGAGTTCAAGCACGAGCATGTTCTGGAATACGAGCGGCTCAAGTCGAGCGGGGAGCTTGAGAAGTACCTCGTCAAGCCGCCCTCGGAGCGAACACAGCGGATTGGCCGCAAGATCACCGGCTGGCTGATCGTCATCGGCCTGATTCTGGCCGCCTTGGTGCTGAAGGGATACGTCGATGCGCTGACCAGCCATTGACGCTGGAGCGAGCAATCCGCCGTCAGCTTCCGGCCGCCCGCCACATGGGCGCAGGCATGGGCGGGCGGCCACTTGACCCGGGGTGCCAGGTGAACGGAAACGGCCGGTCGACCGCGAGTGGTGCGCGGATCGCCGGCGGGGCTTCCGGCTCTGATGACGAGCCCGATCGATTGCCGGCCGCGCGCGGTCTCAGGACTCCGGTGTCCGGGCGAGCCTGAAGCCAATGCTGCGATGGCTGAACCCGGTGCCGGCGCGGCATCGATATGCGGAGCGCATGTATCCCGCATAGCCGTACCAGGAGCCGCTGCGCATGACGCGTTGCGTGCAATTGCCGTCCAGCCAGGCACTCCCGTCGGTCGGTGCCCCGTCGAAACCGCCGTTCCAGCAGTCCAGGGTCAGCTCGTTGACGTTGCCGTGCATGTCGAACAGTCCCCAGGGGTTGGCCGGATAGCTTCCGGTCGGCGCGGTCCGGCCCAGATTGACACCGGTGTGTGCGCCGCAACCCGCATATTCGAACGTCCCGTCATAGTTCGCCTGATCCGTGTCGATGCAGCTGCCGGTGCTGAACGGCGTGGTGGTCCCCGCCCGCGCTGCATACTCCCATTCCGCCTCTGTAGGCAGTCGGTAGCCCATGCCGGTGAGACGGTTCAGCCAGCGCAGGTATTCGTTCACGTCCTCCCAGGAGATGTTGATCACCGGGCGCTGCCCGCGTCCCCACCCCTCGTCGGACGGGTTCTTGGTGCAGCCTTGATCCATCACACAGGCATCCCAGTCGGCAAACGTGACCTCGCGCTGACCGAGCTGGAAAGGCGGAACGCAAACCTCATGCTGCGGGCCCTCGTCGGGGTCGCGCTCCGGTTCCTCGGCCGGACTGCCCATGACAAAGCAGCCGCCTGGGATGGGGACCATGACGATCTCGGGGGCCAGGCTGAGCTTGACGGTCTGCTCGGTCCCTGCGGCGACGAAGAGCTCCCGTTCGGCCGGGTCGAAGCCGTTCTTGCGGGCACCGATCCGGTACTCGCCAGGCGGCAGACGAATCAGGAAGGTCTCCTCGGCAGAGGCCGGCGAGCTCCCCTTGCGTTCGCCGTCGACGAACACCTGTGCGTCCCCCGGGATGGTGAAGATGCGGACCACGGCGGCGTCGTCTGCGGCAGCCGCCGTGCCGCTCAGCAGTGCAGTCATAGCCAGCAGCAGGAGAGATGAATAGCGCACGGGATGGCTCCCTCGTCGTTGGGTAGAGGCGGGGCCGGGGTCCGGATCGCCCGACTGCAAGCGTGCCGGAACAGGAATTTTAATCGAAAACCTCCGAGTGGTGCGGCTTCAAGCGCCTTTCGGGTCAGCCCGACCATCGTCGACGGCCTTCGGTCCGGGTCCGATCCGCCGGTTGGTCCCGGGCGGCTGCCATGGGGTCTCGTTTGATCGCGATGAGTCGGATAGACTCCGAAGCGAAGGCCGGCGAGCGATCATGGTACGAAGCTTGCGCGGCCGGTTGAGACTTCACAAGGATCGAGCTCCTACTCACCGGACGGTGGGACGGACTCTGCTGGTCCGGAGTGATCCCTGAGTCAGCGCTGAAAAACTCAGTGCGTCCCGTGCGGGGCAGGATGCGCCGTGCTGGTGCTTGGCCTGGATGGCCAATATATCAGCCTCGCCCCGAGGCGACCACGAGGGGTTGATCTTGGCCACGGTGTCTCGATCAGCGGCATCGCGGCGATCCGTGAAACGGCGGGTGCGTCGTCTCTTTGTTGTTGGCGCTCGTCTCATGCGCGCTCAATCGTTGAGGAGTCATTCATGACCACCAGGCACGACGGGGAAACCCGTACGCAAAATCGTCATCTGCTGGACTGGGTGACCCAGTTGGCGGAGCTCTGCCAGCCTGATCGCATTTATTGGTGCGACGGCTCTCAGGAGGAGTACGACCGACTGTGCCACACAATGGTCGAAGGCGGGACCTTCGTGCGGCTGAACCCCGAGAAGCGTCCCAACAGCTACCTCGCACGCTCGCATCCGAGCGATGTGGCGCGCGTGGAGGATCGGACCTTCATCTGCTCGCTGCGCGAGGAGGATGCCGGACCGACCAACAACTGGCTGGAGCCGCGCAAGGCGAAGGCGCTGCTCAAGGGTCTCTTCAAGGATTGTATGCGCGGACGCACGCTCTACGTCATCCCGTTCAGCATGGGGCCGATCGGGTCGCCGATCGCCCACATTGGTGTGCAGATCACCGACTCGCCTTATGTGGTTGTCAATCAGCGGATCATGACCCGGATGGGCCAGCCGGTCCTCGATGCACTGGGCGATCATGGTGAGTTCGTGCCGTGCGTGCACTCGGTTGGTGCGCCGTTGCAGCCCGGCGAGCGGGATGTGCCTTGGCCCTGCGCGGCCAACATCCAGGACAAATACATCACCCACTTTCCGGAGACGCGGGAGATCTGGTCCTTTGGGAGTGGCTACGGAGGAAATGCGCTGCTCGGCAAGAAGTGTTTCGCGCTGCGCATCGCCTCGGTGATGGCGCGCGACGAGGGTTGGCTGGCCGAGCACATGCTCGTGCTGGGCGTCGAATCCCCCGAGCACGAGAAGCGCTATGTGGCGGCGGCCTTCCCCAGCGCCTGCGGGAAGACCAACTTCGCGATGCTGATCCCGCCCAAGGGGTTCGAGGGCTGGAAGGTGACGACGGTCGGCGACGACATCGCCTGGATCAAGCCGAATCCGGCCGACGGGCGCTTCTACGCCATCAATCCGGAGTTCGGTCTCTTTGGGGTGGCTCCGGGCACCAACGAGGAATCCAATCCAAACGCACTGGCGGCGTTGCGCGAGAACGCGATCTTCACCAACTGTGCGCTGACCGACGACGGCGACGTCTGGTGGGAGGGCCTGACCCGAGAGCCGCCTGATCACCTGATCGACTGGAAGGGCGAGGATTGGACGCCCGGCTGTGGTCGGCCGGCGGCGCACCCGAACGCGCGCTTTACCGCACCGGCGGCGGCGTGCCCGTCGATCGATCCGGAATGGGAGAACCCCAGGGGTGTACCCATCAGCGCCTTCTTGTTTGGCGGACGGGTCAGTCGGCACTTCCCGCTGGCGTTCCAGAGCTACAATTGGGAGCACGGTGTGTATCTCGCCGCGACCATGGGGTCGGAGGCCACCGCGGCGGCGATCGGTCAGGCCGCGGTCCGCCGCGACCCGATGGCGATGCTGCCCTTTTGCGGTTACAACATGGCCGACTATTGGCGGCATTGGTTGCGGATCGGCCGGCGCTGCGTCGCCACGCCGCCGCGGATCTTCCGCGTCAACTGGTTTCGCAAGGACGAGCACGGTCGCTTTCTCTGGCCGGGTTTCAGCGAGAACATGCGGGTCCTGGAGTGGATCGTGAAGCGCTGCAACGACTGTGGCGCTGCCCTCGAGAGTCCGCTCGGTTGGATGCCGGACTATGACGCCTTCAACTGGGATGGATTGGACTTCGATCGGGACAGCTTCTACTCGATCATGAACATCGAGCGCGAGGCCGCCCGCCACGAGACCAACGACCAGGAGGAGCTGTTCACCCGGTTCGGCGACCATCTGCCGCGCGAGATGGAGATCCAGCGCGAGCTGCAGCTCGCCCGCCTCTATCATTCACCGGCGATCTGGGACCTGACGGGACCGCACGGGTCTTGAGGGACTCCATGGGCGGCAGAACCCGCCTGCCCCCGATCGCGCCGCATGCGGCGCGCGGAGATAGGCTGAACCTTCATGCCGATGCGGGCCGTTGGAGGATGGGCACGACGCAGTCGGGCGATCTTGACGGCTCCCGCCTTCGGCAGCGACGCCGGTGGCGGCGATGCGCGCCGGGTCGCTTAGCCCATCCGGCTTTCCAGCCGCTCAGAGTGTCTTCGCCTGCTCCGCGAGATAGATCCAGGTGTCGATCACGGTGTCCGGGTTGAGGGAGATGCTCGTGATCCCCTCCTTGAGCAGCCAGTCCGCGAAGTCCTTGTGGTCAGAAGGCCCCTGTCCGCAGATGCCGACATACTTGCCTTGGGCGCGGCAGGCGGCGATCGCCATCGCTAGCATCTTCTTCACCGCCGGGTCGCGCTCGTCGAAGCTGTCTGCGACTAGGCTGGAATCGCGATCGAGGCCCAGGGTCAGCTGCGTCATGTCGTTCGAGCCGATGGAGAAGCCGTCGAAATACGCCAGGAACTCCTCGGCCAGCACGGCGTTGGAAGGCAGCTCACACATCATGATGAGGCGCAGGCCGTTCTTGCCGCGCTCCAGGCCCTGCTCCGCAAGCGCATCGACGACCGCCTTGGCTTGCTTGAGGGTGCGCACGAAGGGGATCATGATCTCGACGTTGGTCAGGCCCATGTCGTCGCGCACCCGCTTGAGGGCCTCGCATTCGAGCTCGAAACACGCCTTGAAGCCGGGGGCGACATACCGTCCTGCACCGCGGAAGCCGATCATGGGATTCTCTTCCTGCGGCTCGTAACGCGGCCCCCCGATCAGGTTGGCGTACTCGTTGGACTTGAAGTCCGACATCCGCACGATGACGGCGTGGGGCGCGAAGGCCGCGGCCAGCGTGGAGATGCCTTCCGCAAGCTTGGCGACGTAGAACTCGCGCGGACTCGAATAGGCGGCGATACGCGGCGCGATCTGCGCGCGGAGATCGGCCGGCAGCTGGTCGAGCTCAAGCAGGGCCTTGGGATGGATCCCGATGGTGTTATTGATGATGAACTCCAGGCGTGCCAGCCCGATGCCCGAGCTCGGCGTCGCCGCGAAGGCGAAGGCACGGTCCGGGTTGCCCACGTTCATCATGATCTTGACCGGGATCTCTGGCATGGCCGAGAGCTCGATGGTCTTGTAGTCGAAGTCCAGCTTACCGTCGTAGATCACCCCGGTATCGCCCTCGGCGCAACTGATGGTGACGGGCTGGCCGTCTTTGACGACGTCGGTGGCATCGTTGCAGCCGACCACGGCCGGCACTCCCAGCTCGCGGGCGATGATGGCCGCGTGACAGGTCCTCCCCCCTCGATTGGTCACGATGGCAGCCGCGCGCTTCATGACCGGCTCCCAGTCCGGGTCGGTCATGTCTGTGACCAGGACATCGCCCGCCCTGACCCGGTGCATGTCCGCGATGCTGGAGACCACCTTCGCCGTGCCGGCGCCGATGCGGCTTCCGATGCTGCGTCCGGTCGTGAGCACCGGGCCGCGCTCGCGCAGGACATAGCGCTCGATGACATTGCCAGAACGGCTCTGGACCGTCTCGGGTCGCGCTTGGAGGATATAGATCCTGCCGTCGTTGCCGTCCTTCGCCCATTCGATGTCCATCGGCCGGCCATAGTGCGCCTCGATCAGAACGGCTTGGCGCGCGAGCTGCTCGACCTCCGCATCGCTGATGCAGAAGACCCGGCGATCCGCCTCCGCAACATCCTCGGTGCGCACCGGACTCTTCGCGTCGGTGCCGTCGTAGACCATTCGGATCGCCTTGTCGCCGACGCTGCGGCGCAGAATCGCTGGGCGGCCGGCGGCGAGCGTCGGTTTGTGGATGTAGAACTCGTCTGGATTCACCGCGCCCTGCACGACCATCTCGCCAAGTCCGTAGCTTGCAGTGATGAAGACGGCATCGCGAAAACCCGACTCGGTGTCCAGCGTGAACACGACCCCTGAGGCCGCGAGATCACTGCGCACCATCTGTTGGATACCGGCCGAGAGGGCGACATGACGGTGCTCGAAGCCTTGGTGGACGCGATAGGCAATCGCCCGATCGTTGAACAGCGAGGCAAACACCTCCTTGATGCGATGCTTGACGTGGTCCAATCCCTGGACATTGAGGAAGGTCTCCTGCTGGCCGGCGAAGGAGGCATCGGGGAGATCCTCGGCCGTGGCCGAGGAGCGCACCGCCCAGGAGACCGCGGCGCCGTGGGACTCCGCGGTCAGACGGGCGAAGGCGTCGTCGATGGCGGACTCCAGCGCGGGCGGGAAGGGCTGGTCGATGACCCATCCGCGAATGCGCGCGCCCGCCTCCGCCAAGGTCGACACGTCATCCACGTCCAGGTCGTCCAGGATCGCCTGGATTCGCTCATCGAGCCCGTCTTTCGCAAGGAATTCGCGATAGGCGTCCGCTGTCGTTGCGAAACCGCCGGGGACCAGGACACCGACGTCGGTCAGGTTCTGGATCATCTCGCCAAGCGACGCGTTCTTGCCGCCGACGACGGGGACGTCGTCCATTCCGAGCTCGCTGAGCCAGCGGACATAGTCGGTCATGGTGCTCGTTCTCCGATCAATGCATCGATTGCGGCCGCCCGGCCGGATGGCGGCCCGCCGCGGTTGAGTGGCGTTTGGCCAAGGCGGATCACCTGGCTGGGCGAGCGGTCTCGCATGCCCGTCCATGCTTTGCCAATCCTCGACATAACATCGCAATATAACCGACTGGACAAAGGGTCGTCTTGATCTCCTATCAATCTTGAGGATTGAAAAATCACTCGCACCCGCGGGCGATTGGCCGTCCCCCCAGCGACATCGGCACGCGAGTCGCGGCGTGCCGAGGAAGGGCGGTTTCCGACTCGTTCCCCGCCTCGGTCGCCGCCGCGTCAGAGCACCAAAGCCCCGGGTGCCCGCCTTGGGCAGCCTCACACGCCGGATCGGGGCCGGTAGGTGTCCGGGATCAGGATCGTGGGACTGCGTTGACTGGGGTCCTTCTGAGGATAGTCGAGGGTGTAGTGGAGCCCGCGGCTCTCGCGCCGACGCAGCGCGGATTGGATGATCAGATCCGCAACCTCGAGCAGGTTGCGCAGCTCGATCAGGTCGTTGCTCACGCGGAAATTGCTGTAGTACTCGATCACCTCCTGCTGCAGCAGATCGGCGCGTCGCTTGGCCCGGCGCAGGCGCTTGTTGGTGCGGACGATACCCACATAGTCCCACATGAAACGGCGCAGCTCGTCCCAGTTGTGCGACACCACCACCTCTTCGTCGGGCTCGGTGACCCGGCTCTCATCCCACGGCGGGACATCCGGCGGATGCGCGGATTCGGCTGTGAGGCGCGCGATGTCTTGTGCCGCCAGCTCCGAGTAGACCAGACATTCAAGCAGCGAGTTGCTGGCCATCCGATTGGCGCCGTGCAGGCCCGTATAGGCTGTCTCGCCGCTGGCGTAAAGCCCCGGCAGATCGGTGCGGGCGCGGCCGTCGACCATGACGCCGCCGCAGGTGTAGTGCGCAGCGGGGACCACCGGGATGGGGTCCTTGGTGATGTCGATCCCGAGCTCCAGACAACGGTGATAGATGGTCGGAAAATGCTCAATGACGAAGTCGGGCGGCCGATGCGAGATGTCGAGATAGACGTAAGCGGTGCCGAGCCGCTTCATCTCGTGGTCGATCGCGCGTGCGACGATGTCGCGCGGGGCCAACTCGGCCCGCGGATCGAACCGGGGCATGAAGCGTTCACCGTCGGGGAGCAGGAGGCGTGCACCTTCCCCGCGCAGGGCCTCGGTGATCAAGAAGGAGCGAGCCTGCCGATGATAGAGGCAGGTCGGGTGAAACTGCATGAACTCCATGTTCGCGACCCGACATCCGGCGCGCCAGGCCATCGCGATCCCGTCGCCCGTCGAGACGTCCGGATTGCTCGTGTAGAGATAGACCTTGTTCGCGCCCCCGGTGGCGAGGACGACGAACCGGGCCAGATAGACCTCGACCTTTCCGGTTCCGAGGTCCAGGATGTAGGCGCCGAGACAACGATGATCCTTGCTCCCGGACACATGCCTGGAGGTGATCAGGTCGATGGCGATGTGCTGCTCGAACAGGGTCACGCTTGCCTTGGCGCGGACCTGCGCCTCCAGCGTGGTGGCGACCGCCCGGCCGGTGGCGTCGGCGGCGTGCACGACACGTCGATGGGTGTGACCGCCTTCCCGGGTGAGATGATAGCCCCCGGCTGAGCCACGCGCCTCATCGCGCGTGAACTGGACGCCTTGGTCGAGCAGCCACCTGATGTTGGCTGGGCCGCGCTCGACGACCTGTTTGACCACCTTGCGGTCGCAGAGTCCCGCACCGGCCCTGAGGGTGTCTTGGACGTGAGAGTCCACCGAGTCGGCCGCGTCCAGCACTGCCGAGATGCCGCCTTGGGCGTAGAGGGTGCTGCCCTCCTTGAGCTCACGCTTTGACACCACGGCGACTGACAAGTCGTCGTCGAGCCGCAGTGCAAGGCTCAAACCCGCGGCGCCGCTGCCGAGGATCAGGACATCATGGCGGTGAGGGGTAACGGACATGGTCGAGGCCTTCGCTGCGCGTGAGCGGGGTTGTCGTCGGTTCTTGCCCCTTGGTCGCGACGCCGGCCCCGGTGTGGCAGGTTTGGGCGACCGAGCGGGTTGCCGTAAACTCACCGATTTAATGGCTCAGATCAAGGTTTGCTGCTTTATTCGGCAGCCTGCGGCCACACCTCAGCCTGCTCACGAACTTCCGAATCGGGGAATTGTCCATGCCAACGGAAACGCCGGCCAGTCGTATCGAGGCTTGCGTCCATGTCTGAGCGCATCGCCGATCAGGAGCTCGTGGTGCGCGCCCAAACCGGCGATAAGCGCGCATTCGACCTTCTTGTGCTGAAGTATCAACAGAAGGTGGCGAATCTGATCTCGAGGTATATCCGCGACCCGAGCGAGGTGCTTGACGTGAGCCAGGAGGCCTTTCTGAAGGCGTACCGCGCGTTGCCGGCCTTTCGCGGGGAGAGTGCCTTCTACACCTGGCTTTACCGGATTGCCGTGAACACGGTGAAGAACCATCTCGTCGCCCAAGGGCGGCGGCCGCCGGGCGATGATGTCGATGCGGAGCTGGCCGAGCAGATGGACATGGGGACGCGACTGCGGGAGTCGGGCACACCCGAACGCCACCTCCTGACTGACGAGATCGCGGAGACCGTTCAGCGCGCCCTCGATGATCTGCCCGATGATCTCCGCACCGCCATTGTCCTGCGCGAATTCGAAGGTATGAGCTATGAGGAGATTGCAACCGCGATGGAGTGCCCGATCGGCACGGTCCGCTCCCGCATTTTCCGCGCCCGGGACGCCATCGACAAGCGGCTGCGGCCGCTGCTCGAACCTTGAGGTGCCTCTGCCGTCCAACCGGCAACGATCAGCCGGAGAGGGGCGCCGGCGGCGCGGCCGCGGACGGGACCGCGCGCAAAGCGCATGTCGCTCGGATCGCCCGTATTTGCAGCGGCCGAAAGCGTGGCGGCCGGATCAGAACGGATCGACGGCAGGGCCTCTACACGCGGGTCTGGTTTGTCGATCGAGTTGTCACCCAACCGACGATTTCACTTCAGGCGTGAAGCAATGATCGACGAGCAACGACAACGCATCTCCGCACTCCAGGATGGCGAGCTCGATACCGACAGCGCGTCGCGCCTCGTGGACGCCCTGATGCGCGATCGCAACCTTCGTGGAATCTGGGAGCGCTACCATCTGATCGGTCTTGCGATTCGCGGCGAGCGCGTCGAGGCGCTGACTCGGTCGCTGGCCGACACAGTTCGTGCGCGTATCGAAGATGAGCCGACAGTGCTCGCACCGCGACGTCCGACCGTTGAGAGGCGGGTCAGGTTGGCCCCCTTCGCGGGGGGTGCGCTCGCGGCAGCTGCTGTATTCATCGCAGTCTTCATCCTCCCGACTTGGTTCAAGGGGGCTGCAACATTTCAGCCGGAGGTCGGCATTGCACCGCAGGTCGTCGCCCAACAGCCCGCCGCGGTACTTCCGGCGAAGCGTTGGGATATCGATCGTCCCGATTTGGCGAGCAAGCTGGATCTGTTTCTCGTGACCCATCAAGAGACGGCTCCCATGGCCGGGGCCAAGGGGATGCTGCCGTATGCGACGTTCGTGGGTTATGAAGCGGGACGGTAGCGGGCGCGCGCTGGCGCCGCTCGTCGGTCTCCTCTGCCTGGTTCTTCCGGCGCACGCGGTCCGGGCAGACGATTTGACAGAGCTTGCCAGTGACCTGCTCGGGCGCATGGCGCAGGCCCTGAGGTCCCTCGATTACGAGGGGACGCTGATTTACTCGCATGAGAATCGGCTCGAGTCACTGCATCTCGCGCACCGGATCGAGGGCGGCATGGTCCAAGAGCGGCTGGTCTCGCTCAACGGTCCGCTCCGGGCGGTCACGCGCGAGCGTGACCGTGACCGTGTCATGTGCGTCTTGCCCGATGGCCATCCGATCTCGGTCAAGCGTCAGGGCGGGGCGGGGACGCTGCTCAACACCGAGGGGATCAATCCGGCGTTGCTCGGCGCCTACTACCGGATCGAAATCCCGGGCATGGCGCGAGTCGCCGGTCGTGAGACCCACGTGGTCGGCATCATCCCGCGTGATGATCTGAGATACGGCTACCGCTTCTACATCGACACGGAGACTGCCTTGCCCCTCAAGTCCGATCTCATCGACCGGTCCGAGCAGGCGCTCGAGCAATTGATGTTTACCACCATCACGGTCGGCGAAGCCGACGCGAATCCGCCGGTTGCGCCGCTCGCCGGTCCCCGAACGGCACCGGCCACCCAGGTCGCCGGTCAGTGGCGCTTCGACGCGCCCCCGCTGGGTTTCCAGCTGGTGAGCCACGGCGTGATGGATCGTCCGGATGGCGCCGAGGTTGAGCACTTTCTGTTTACAGACCGGCTGTCGGCGTATTCCGTCTACATCGAGTCCGACACGCGGGACGGATTGTCGGGCTCGACGCATACCGGCGCGGTCCACGCGGCCGGACGCCAGGTGGATGGGTATCAGGTGACGGCCGTCGGCGAAGTGCCCGCCGGGACCGTCGAGGCCGCGGTTGCCGGTGCCCGACTGGCGACGGAGTCGGCGCGGTGATCGAGGAGCCGGGTACCGTGGTCGCGACCGATGGCATCCATGCGGAGGTGCGGACCGAGCGACGATCCGTCTGCAGCGGATGCGCCGCCCGGGACGGGTGCGGCACGTCCCTGATCGAGCGTTTCCTCGGCAGCCGACCCAACCGGGTTCGCGCTCTGAATCAAGCGCAGGCGGTGGTCGGGGAGCGGGTCATGCTCGGCATCTCCGAGCAGGGGCTGCTGAGGGCATCGCTTGCGGTCTATCTGGTGCCCGTTTCGGGCCTGGTCGCTGGCGCGCTGTTCGGCGAGCAGGTTGCAGGTGGGGCCCTGGGTGCTCGCACGGCTGACCTGGCTGCGCTGCTGGGCGCAGCATGCGGTTTTGCTCTGGCGTTGCTGTGGCTGCGCGGTTACAGTGCGGGGTCGCGCAACCGCCCGGAGTATCAGGCCGTGGTGGTCCGCCGGCTCGATCTTGGAGCGCGGATCGAGATCCGGTCGACACCCTAGTCCGGCTTTCGTCTTCCCCTGTCCACCCTGTCGCTCGCCCACGCGGTTCCAACCGGAACAGGGGACGCGCGTCTTGATATGGTCCCGGGATGGCCGATCATCCGCGTCTTCCAGCCCGCGGCGGACAACCGAAATCATCGACCCCTATTTGGAGCAGCCATGCGTCCCACTCCAACCTCGTATATCGCCTTTGCGGCACTGGTCTGCTGTGCGCTTGTGCCGGGCCTCGCCGCCAGTCGTAGCTTGCCGGATTTCATCGACCTGGTCGCCGAGAACGGCCCCTCGGTTGTCAACATCAGCACCAAACAGTCGCCGGCCGCGTCACAGCAGCTGCACGACTTTTCGGTCCCGGATCTCCCCGAGGACAGCCCGCTGCAGGACTTCTTCCGTCATTTCTTCGGCGAGGATGGCGAGCTGCCCGACGACCGTTCCCAGGCGCGCTCGCTCGGCTCGGGCTTCATCGTGTCGACCGATGGGTTCGTGTTGACCAACTCGCATGTCGTGGAAGGCGCCGACGAGATCATCGTGCGCACCAGCGACCGGCGCGAGTTCGTTGCCGAGCTTATCGGGACGGACAAGCGAAGCGACATCGCCCTCCTTAAGATCGAAGGAGAGGATCTTCCCGCCGTCAAGGTCGCCTCCCCAAGGGACCTCAAGGTGGGTGAGTGGGTCTTGGCCATCGGCTCGCCGTTCGGCTTCGAGTCCTCGGCCACCGCGGGGATCGTCAGTGCCATTGGCAGGAGCCTGCCGAGCGAGAATTACGTCCCTTTCATTCAGACCGATGTGGCGATCAACCCGGGCAACTCGGGCGGTCCCCTGTTTAATCTCGCCGGCGAGGTGGTTGGAGTCAACAGCCAGATCTATAGCCGCACCGGTGGTTTCATGGGGCTGTCCTTCGCGATCCCGATCGACGTTGCGATGGATGTCGTGGAGCAGCTGAAGACCACCGGACGGGTGAGCCGCGGCTGGTTGGGCGTTCTGATCCAGGACGTGACGCGCGAGCTTGCCGAGACCTTCGGAATGACGCAGCCCCGCGGTGCCTTGGTTGCCCAGGTTCTGCCAGGCAGTCCGGCCGAGGCGGCGGAGGTCCTGCCGGGTGATGTGATCCTCGCCTACAACGGCCGGGATGTCCTGACCTCCAGCTCGTTGCCACCGATGGTGGGGATCACGCCGGTCGGGGAGCGGAGGATCCTCCAGGTCCTCCGAAGCGGCGAGCTCCTCGAGCTTGAGGTGGAGATTGGTGAGCTCCCCGATGAAGAGCAGCTCGCCGGCCGGGTGAGTGAGCCCGAGAAGGACCGGGCAAATCGGCTCGGCCTGATCGTGAGCGAACCAACGGTCGAGCAGAGAGAGCAGCTCGCGGTCGCCAGCGGGGGCGTGCTGGTAGAGGGGGTTGAGCCAGGTCCGGCGGAGCAGGCGGGTCTGAGCGCCGGTGATCTGATCCTGATGCTCGACAAGGAGATGATCAAAGACGTGGACCAATTCAACCGGATCCTGGAGTCCATTCCGGCAGGTCGCTCCGTGGCGGTTCTGGTGCAGCGCGGCGAGGGTCGGATGTTTTACGCGATTCGGGTTCCGTGAGGGCGCACGTGTCCGGACCTCAAAACGGACACCGCTGCGCGATCGAGCCCTCCTGCAGCCTGGGGCCGGGTGCTTGACGCCCGGTTCCTCGCTGCGCCGGTCCGGCCTGTCTGCTATGATCGCCTGCCATTCGCGATACCCAAGCGCACCGCGCCGACCGGCTCGGCCTTGATCCTCCCGCGTGCTGTCAACGCGTCCCCGGGCGACCTGTATCTTCATGGCAGACCTGAGTCATATCCGAAATTTCTCGATCATCGCCCATATCGATCACGGCAAGTCGACTATCGCCGACCGTTTCATCCAGCTCAGCGGTGCACTGACAGACCGTGAGATGTCGAGCCAGGTGCTCGATTCGATGGACCTGGAACGCGAGCGTGGGATCACCATCAAGGCACAGAGTGTGACGCTCGACTACCGCGCCCGTAACGGTGAGATCTATCAGCTGAATTTTATCGACACGCCGGGCCATGTCGACTTCTCCTATGAGGTGTCGCGGTCGCTTGCTGCCTGCGAGGGTGCCTTGCTCGTCGTGGATGCCGCTCAGGGTGTCGAGGCCCAGAGCGTGGCCAACTGCTACACCGCCATTGAGCAGGGTCTCGAGGTCCTGCCGGTCCTGAACAAGATCGATCTGCCTTCGGCCGAGCCGGAGCGTGTGATCACGGAGATCGAAGAGATCATCGGCCTGGAGGCCGAGCATGCACTCCGGGTGAGTGCCAAGACCGGCGAGGGGATCCCCGATCTCCTCGAAGCGCTGATCGAGCGCATCCCGCCGCCGCGCGGTGACCGGAGCGCGGCCTTGCAGGCCTTGATCATCGATTCCTGGTTCGACCCCTACGTGGGTGTGGTCTCTCTCGTGCGTGTCATGAACGGCGAGATGCGTCGCCGAGACAAGGTCCTGATCATGTCGACCGGACGGACCCACCAGGTCGACGCGCTCGGCGTCTTCACGCCGAAGAAGACGGAGCGGGAGGGTCTCGGTGCGGGCGAGGTCGGCTTCATGGTGGCCGGCATCAAGGAGATCGACGGCGCACCGGTGGGGGACACCATCACGCGTCCCGATGCCCCGGCGGCCAAGCTTCCGGGCTTCAAGGAGATGCGCCCGCGGGTGTTCGCCGGACTCTATACGGTGATCTCAGACGACTATGACGACTTGCGCGAGGCGCTCGGCAAGCTGAGGCTCAATGACGCCGCTCTCTACTATGAGCCCGAGGTCTCGCAAGCCTTGGGATTCGGCTTTCGCTGCGGTTTTCTCGGCATGCTGCACATGGAGATTATCCAGGAGCGGCTTGAGCGCGAATACGATCTGGACCTAATCACGACCGCACCGACCGTCGTCTACGAGGTGCTGCGAACCGACGGTGAGCTCATCAAGATCGACAATCCGGCGAACCTGCCGGATCCGGGCAAGATCCGAGAGATTCGCGAACCGATCATCGAGGCCCATATCCTGGTCCCGCAGGATTACCTGGGCGCGGTCATCAATCTCTGCATCGAGAAGCGGGGCGTGCAGAAGCAGATCCAGTATCTCGGGGGGCAGGTGCAGGTCAGCTACGAGCTGCCCCTGAGCGAGGTCGTGCTCGACTTCTTCGACCGGCTCAAATCGGTCAGTCGAGGGTTCGCTTCGTTCGAGTACGAGCTCAAGCGCTTCCAGGCGACGGATCTGGTCAAGCTGGATGTCCTGATCAACGGCGACAAGGTGGACTCGCTCTCCTCGATTGTCCACCGCGCCCTCGCGCAGGGTCGCGGACGGGACGTCACCGAGCGGATGAAGGAGCTGATTCCACGCCAGATGTTCGAGGTGGCGATCCAGGCGGCGATCGGCACCAAGATCATCGCGCGAACCACGGTCAAGCCCTTGCGCAAGAACGTCACGGCGAAATGCTACGGCGGCGATGTGACTCGAAAACGCAAGCTCCTGGAAAAACAAAAAGCCGGCAAGCGTCGAATGAAACAGGTCGGTCGGGTCGAGATCCCTCAGGAGGCCTTTCTTGCCGTGCTAAAGGTCGGGAAGGATAATTGACCAGGCTTCGGCCGATGTGCCGGGTCCGTGAGGACGCGGTCCCGCCAACGAACAGAGAGCCCCGACAAACAGACCCATGACTTTCGATTTCCCCGCGTTTTTGGTGCTGGCATCCGCCGTGACGGGCGGCATCTGGCTGATCGATGCACTCCTGTTCGCGCCGCGTCGGCGGCGCCTGGCCGAGGTCGCTGTCGGCACAGGCGCGGTGGCGGAGGATCGCAGGTCCGCCCGCAAAGAACCTGTCTTGGTCGAGTATGCCCGCTCCTTTTTTCCTGTCATTTTTGCCGTCCTGATTCTGCGCTCCTTTCTAGTCGAGCCCTTTCGAATTCCCTCGAACTCGATGATGCCGACCCTCCTGACAGGTGACTTCATCCTTGTCAATAAGTTTTCCTATGGTCTGCGTTGGCCGATCCTCAACAGCGTATTCATTGACATCGGCGACCCCGCAGTCGGCGACGTGGTGGTCTTTAAATTTCCCCAGGATCAGTCGACCGATTACATCAAGCGCGTGGTGGGCGTTCCGGGCGACGAGATCGGCTACCGTCACAAGACGATCTATCGCAATGGTGAGCCCGTGGCGCAATTGCCGGTCGGGTCCTTTACAGGTGTGGGATCGGGGGCCGAGATGACCGGTGCGCGCGAGGCGCTGGAGCGGCTCGGCAGCGTCGAGCACCACATCCTGACGCGCCCCAATGCCCCGGACCTCCCCCCGGGTTGCCGGATGCTGGCGTACGGCCCGATCAAGGTCCCGGAAGGCCAGTATTTCGTGATGGGCGACAATCGGGACAACAGCAATGACAGCCGCTGCTGGGGCTTCGTGCCGGCGGGCAACCTTGTCGGGAAGGCATTCGCAATCTGGATGCATTGGGACGGCGGCCGTGACGGGTTGCCGATCGCATGGGGCCGGCTGGGTGAGGGCATCGAGTAAGCTCCCTATGCAGCGGCTGATTGATCGGCCATCCTGGCGAGGAATCAGCATGGAGCCGGAAGACGGGGTCTCCCGATTCATCCCCCGTTCGGCGACGTGTCGTCGTTGCAACTCGGGGGAAACGCAATCAAGCGTCTGGCTCAAAGGCCAAGCGATATCGGCGCACCGCATAGGCCGCTCGAGGACCGAGCGACATGTGGTGTATACAGCATCATGAGTCAAACCGATCGGAGGCGTCTGTGAGATCGCGACTGCGCACACACCAGGGCGGAATGGGCATGCTGTCGGTGATTGTCATCATCTCGCTCATCGCCTTTTTTCTCACCCTTCTGTTTAAGTTGGGCCCGGCCTATATGAACTTCTGGACGGTCAGGTCCATCATGAACCGCGTCGCGAACCCTTCGGAGCCCATCGAGGGCGGCGCTCGTGGCATCGTCAATCAGATCTCGCGTCAGATGGAGATCAACAACGTTGGACAGGTCACTCCCAAGGATTTCAAGGTCACGCGTACGGGCGAGAACAGCTACGAGGTGAAGCTCGACTACGAGCAGCGCCAGCATGTCTTATACAACGTCGATGCGGTCTTGACGTTCGATCACCAGGTCGAAGTGAAGGCGCCGTGACGGCCGATCCGAGACGGCTCGCTCGCGCCATCGGACAAGGATTCACGCGGGCAGATCTGCTCGAGCAGGCGCTCACGCACCGCAGCGCGGGACCATCCAACAATGAGCGGTTGGAGTTTCTCGGGGACGCCCTCATCGGCTTCGTGATTGCCGAGGCACTCTGGGAGCGCTTTCCGGATGCGGATGAGGGAACCCTGAGCCGGATGCGGGCATCGCTGGTTAAGCGGGAGACGTTGGCGCGACTCGCCCGCGGGCTGGACCTGGGCAACTACCTGACGCTCGGGGGCGGGGAGCTGCGCACCGGCGGCTACGCGCGAGACTCGATTCTGGCCGATGCCTTCGAGGCCTTGTTGGGCGCTGCCTACCTGGACGCGGGCTTCGCCTCGGCCCGCGAGCTGGTGCTTCGTCTGTTTCGTCCCCGGCTTGACCAAACCGGTGCGACGCAGTCCGCGAAAGACCCCAAGACCCGCCTGCAGGAGTGGCTTCAGGCTCAACGGCGGCCGCTCCCTGAGTACCGCGTCGAGGCGATCGGTGGTGACCCCCATGCCCAGACCTTTCTCGTCAGCTGCACCTTGAGCGATGCGGACCTCTGTACGCGCGCCGAGGGCGGAACACGACGCCGCGCCGAGCAGGCGGCGGCACAGGCGATGCTGGAGCGGATCGGACATGTCTGAGTCGCGGGGAGGTCGCTGTGGGACGGTGGCCATCATCGGGCGGCCCAATGTCGGCAAGTCGACCCTGCTCAACCGATTGATGGGGCATAAGCTCGCCATCACCTCGCACAAGGCGCAGACGACCCGCCATTCGATTCTCGGGATCAGGACGCGGCCGGAGGGACAGATCCTCTTCGTCGATACACCGGGGATTCACCACCGCGGGGGCAGTGCGCTGAACCGCTATCTGAATCGTGCGGCGCGCACGGCGATCAGCGAAACTGACCTGGTGCTCTTCGTGGTCGAGGCGCTGCGCTGGACGGGCGAAGATGACGCGGCCCTCGAGGCCATCGTCACCGCGGGCGTACCGGCGATCGTCGCTGTCAACAAAGTGGACCGTGTCGTCAACAAGGAAGATCTGCTGCCCTTCCTGCAGCGACTCGGGCAACGCCATGGGTTCGTGGAGCTCGTCCCCGTTTCGGCGAGGACCGGAGATCAGACCGATGCACTGGAGCTCGCCCTGCTGCGGGCCTTGCCCGAGGGCGAGCCTGCCTTCCCCGAAGACCAGATCACCGACCGCTCGGAGCGTTTCTTTGCCGCCGAGCTGGTGCGCGAGCAACTGGTGCAGCGTTACGGCGAGGAGCTGCCCTACCGCACGACGGTGGAGATCGAGCGCTTCGAGGAGATCGACCAGCGCTACAGGATCCATGCCCTGATCTGGGTTGAGCGCCCCAGTCAGAAGGCCATCATCATCGGTCGCCAAGGCGAGGCGCTCAAGGCTGCCGCGACCCAGGCCCGGCTCGAGATGCAAAAGCTGTTTGGCTACCCCGTGCACCTGGAGGTCTGGGTCAAGGTCAAGAAGAGCTGGTCAAGTGACGAGGAGGCTTTGACCCGCCTCGGCTATGGGGATGAGTGACGCGTCGCCGTGACCGATCCAGGGTCCCTGCTCCAAGCCTTCGTGCTTCACCGGCGAGACTATGGCAACACCAGTCTCCTGCTGGAGATATTCGCCATCGATCTCGGCCGCATCCCAGCCATCGCCAGAGGTGCGCGGCGCCCCCGCAATCCGGGAAGCGCCCTGCTGCAGCCGTTTCAGCCCTTGTGGCTGGACGTTATCGGGCGCGGTGAGGTCCGCACCCTGACGCGCGTGGAGGCTGCGGGACCGGCCATCGGTCTGTCCGGCCGCTCACTCTGGTGTGGGTTGTACCTCAACGAGCTGCTGGTGCGACTCCTCGGTCGCGATGATCCGCACGACCCGTTGTTCGCCTTCTACCATTCCGCACTCGCCGCCTTGGCGGAAGATGAGGATCAGGAGACCGTTCTGCGGCAATTCGAGATCCGGCTGCTCGATGAGCTCGGCTATGGACTGGCGTTGGATGTCGAGGCAGGGGGGGGGGGCGCCGTCGTCGCCGATGGCATCTATGCGCTTGATCCGGGATACGGCGTACGGCGGGCCGCCGTGAATGACGCCGGGCAGACCCTGTCCGGGGCTACATTGCTGGCCCTTTCGAAGGGTATGCCCCTGTCGCCGCCTCAGATCCGCGAGGCCCGAGCCCTTCTGCGCCGCGTGCTCGAGCCCCATCTTGGCGGACGACCCTTGAAGAGCCGCGAGCTGTTCCGTCGCTGGGCCGCTGCTGAGGCCAAGCCGGCAGCGCGTCAGCCGCCGGCGTCAGGGATCAGTGCCGGGATGTCGCAAACCTTTTCGACCGGGGATCGTGAATCGGAGTCGTGAGCTTTGATCAACCAGACACCTGCCGAGGTCCTGCTCGGCGTCAACATCGACCATGTCGCCACGATCCGTCGTGCGCGCGGGACCCGTTATCCAGAGCCGATCCAGGCCGCGCTGGTGGCCGAGCAGGCCGGCGCGGACTCGATCACACTGCATCTACGCGAGGATCGGCGCCACATTCAGGAGCGCGATGTGGAGCTGCTCTGCGGCATCTTACAGACCCGCATGAACCTCGAGATGGCACCCACGCCGGAGATGGGCGAAATCGCCTGTCGCCTGCGCCCCGCCGACTGCTGTCTGGTGCCGGAGCGCCGCGAGGAGCTCACCACCGAGGGCGGTTTGGACGTGACGGCCAACGTTCCTGCCCTGCGCGAGTTCTGCGCACGCCTTGCCGAGTCCGGGATCCGCGTATCCCTCTTCGTCGACGCCGAGCCCGCCCAGATCGAGGCGGCGCATGCCGTCGGTGCCCCCGTGATCGAGATCCATACCGGCCAGTATGCGGACGCCCGCACGCGGTTTGAGTGTTCCAGTGCCTTGGCGCGAATCCGTCGCGGGGTGGAGCTGGGTCTCGCTCTGGGACTGCAGGTCAATGCCGGACATGGGTTGGACTACCACAACGTGAAGGCGATCGCCGCCATCCGCGGGGTCCGCGAGCTGAACATCGGGCACGCCATTGTCGCCCGTGCGATCTTCTCGGGTCTCGACCGCGCTGTTCGGGACATGAAGGAGGTCATGGATGCCGCGGCCCGGGGATCACACTGACGCGCTCGTGTCGACCTGCACCCTGTCGGGGCGTGTCGGGCGGCGATTGCCCCTGCAGGGGGCAGAAGGCTCGGGTGTAGACAAGGTGCCCCTGTCGATCATCGGGATGGGTCTGGCGGATATGAGGCGCGCCAGTTGGCCGCCATCGGCGCCTTGCCGCGGGAGTTCCGTGGTTTCTGTCCCGACCCGTCGGTACTGCGTTTGCATGCCTTTGGGCCATCCGCGTTCCCCGCAACTCAACTCGTGAGTGATTGAGACCCATGAATGGTCAACAGTTGGTTCCGAGACGGCCCGTCGTCGTCGTGATCATGGACGGCGTCGGCATCAACCCAAGCAAGCTCAACAATGCGGTTGCTTTGGCGAGCACCCCGCGGCTCGACGAATACTACTTCCGGTATCCCTTCACGGTCCTCACCGCGTCGGGTCCTGCTGTGGGTCTGCCAGAGGGGCAGATGGGTAACTCGGAAGTCGGGCACATGACGCTCGGCACCGGCTGCGTCATCCGCCAGGACCTGGTCCTCATCAACGACGCGATCGCCGACGGGACCTTCTCGAACAACGCGGCGCTGTCGAAGGCGCTGGCGGAGGCGAAGGGTCGAAGTCGTCCGTTGCATCTCCTCGGCCTGGTCTCCGAAGGAGGGGTCCACAGCCATCTGAGCCACTTGCTCGCGTTGATTCAGATGTGCCAGAAAAAGGGCGTCGAGCCCGTGGTCCATATGGTCGCGGACGGCCGGGATACGCCGCCTCAGTCGGCCTTCCAGTATCTTGCTCCGCTCGAGCAGGCGCTTGGCCGCGGGCCGGGTCGGATCGCCACGCTCGCGGGGCGCTTCTATGCGATGGACCGCGATCGGCGCTGGGAACGCACCGAGCGCGCCTGGCGCGCCTTGGTGCTCGGGAAGGGACGGGGCGCCGCCTCCGCCCGCGACGCCATCAATGCCGCCTACGCCG
The DNA here is from genome assembly GCF_022340925.1 of Thiocapsa sp. Classification (GTDB taxonomy): domain Bacteria; phylum Pseudomonadota; class Gammaproteobacteria; order Chromatiales; family Chromatiaceae; genus Thiocapsa. Next base: position 20,487 of record NZ_JAJDNA010000085.1, on the reverse strand, counting down.
CCGGGGAGAACGATGAGTTCATCCAGCCCACCGTCATCGGCGGCTTTCGCGGGCTGAGCGACGACGATGTCGTGGTCTCATTCAATTTTCGCAAGGATCGCCCGCGTCAGATGGTGGCTGCCTTGGCGACCCCGGATTTCGACGGCTTCGACCGAGGGCGCCATCCGCGGCTCGATCTGACGTGCATGATGCAGTACGACCGCGATCTCCTGTTGCCTTTCGCCTTTACGCCCGAGACGCCGGGTGCGGCGCTCAATCGCATCCTGGGGGGGCTAGGCATCCCCCAGCTCCATTGTGCGGAGACGGAGAAATACGCCCATGTCACCTTCTTCTTCAATGGGGGCAGCCAGGACCTCGCGCCTGGTGAAGAACACCGTCTCATTCCGTCCCCGAAGGTGGCAACCTATGACCTGAAGCCCGAGATGAGCGCCCCGCAGGTTGCAAACGCCGTCGTGGAGGCCATCCGCAGCGTCCGCTATGGCTTCCTGGTCGTCAACTTTGCCAACGGCGATATGGTGGGGCATACAGGTGACCAGCCAGCCGCGATTCGGGCGGTCGAGGCGCTCGATCGTGCCGTCGGTCAGGTACTCGATGCGGCGGTGGCGCATGGCTACTCCGCCTTGGTCACGGCCGACCACGGCAACTGCGATCTCATGGTCGACCCCGAGACCGACGAGCCCCACACCCAGCATACGACCCATCCCGTCCCTCTGCTGGTCGTGGACAAATCCCGCTGGACCCTGGCGTCCTCCGGCAGCCTTGCCGACGTCGCCCCGACCGTTTTGGATCTCATGGGGTTGCCGAGACCGACCGAGATGACCGGTCGATCGGTCCTGATCGAGGCCTTGCACCCCAAACCGGTGCCTGCCCTCGAGCGCCTGGACGCGGCGTAGCGATAGGCCGATTGATTGCGCTTCCGGTCCTGGCCTGGCATGTCACCCGCTGAATGCGATGTCGCCAGGTCGTTGAACAAAAAATGGTCGGGCAATCGCAGTCGTGCGATTCCGAGCTGGTTTGTTGCACGGGCGGATTCAGTCGGCATCGCCATTGCGACTGGCTTTTCGTGCCGGGTCCCCGCTAGACTGTGCGCCGGGACAAGGGGTCCCGTCGGTGATTCCGGTTCGCTATGTCTTACGACACGCTCATTCTGGTCCTTGCCATCGATCGCGGTACGGGCCCCGAGCCTCTGACCGAGCACCGCACCAAGGCGGCGGTTCCCTTTGGGGGGAAGTTCCGCGTCATCGACTTTACGTTGGCGAACTGTCTGCATTCCGGGCTGCGCCAGGTCCTGGTGTTGACCCAATACAAGAGTCATTCGCTGCACAAGCACCTGCGCGATGGCTGGTCGATCTTCAACCCGGAGCTAGGTGAATTCATCACCCCGGTGCCGCCCCAGATGCGTGAGAGCCAGGAGTGGTATGCCGGTCCCTTCGATGCGATTCGGCAAAACCGTTATCTGATCGAACGCAGCCGCGCCCGCCAGGTGCTGGTGCTGGACGGGGGGGCCGTCTATCGGATGGACTACGCCGAGCTGGTGCGGGCGCATGTCGAGTCGAAGGCCGAGATCACCGTCGCGGTGCGTGCGGTGAAGGGCACCGGCTCCGGGACGCAGGCCGGCGTCGAGCTGACCGATGCCGATCTCATCAGCGGATTCGCCCGACCCGCTCCGGCCGGCACCCAGAACGGCGAGACGGCGGCGAGCGAGGCCGAGCGCCTCGAGACCATGGGCGTCTATGTTTTCGATCGTCGGTTCCTCTTGGCCGAGATGGCCCGGACCGATCCGCTGCGCACGGACGCCGCAGGCACGGTCAGCGCCGGTGCCGACCGGGATCTCGCGCTTGATTTCATCGCACCCCTGAGCGCCGCGAATCGGGTCGTTGCCTACCGCTTCGGCCAGGCGAGGGGCCGCGTAACCCCGGATCGATACTGGTGCGATCTGTCGTCGATCGATGCCTACTATCAGGCCAACATGGCCCTGCTGCGGGCCGAACCCCCATTGGATCTCTACCAGGCCGACTGGAACATTCATACCTACCAAGGTCAGTACCCTCCCGCCCGCACCGTGCCTGGCGCCGCCAGCGGAAACGAGGGCATCTTCGTCAATTCGATGCTGGCGGCGGGTACGGTCATCAGCGGCGGCGGGGTCAATCACTCGGTCCTGTTCCCCAAGGTTCGCGTCGATGACGGGGCGATCGTCGAGGCATCGATCCTGTTTAACGGCGTCGTAGTCGGACCGGGCGCTCACCTGCGCAACTGTGTCGTGGAGAAGGAGGTGGAGATCCCAGCGCGGGCCCAGATCGGTCTTGATCTCAAGTCAGACCGCGAGCGTTTCACCGTCTCAGCGCAGGGTGTGGTTGTCGTGACCAAGACTGACTCACTCTCGTAAGAGGTCCGTGTGGAGCCCGAGGCCCTCCGCCGGGTTCACGAGGTGCTGGTCGCATGCTTCGGCCCGCAAGACTGGTGGCCGGCCGAGAGTGCGTTCGAGATCATGGTCGGGGCGATCCTCACGCAGAACACCGCCTGGACGAATGTCGAGCGCGCCTTGATGCGGCTGCAGGCGCGCATCCCGCTCAGTGCCGAGGCGATCCTGAGGCTGGATTCGGACGAGCTCGCCGATGCCCTCCGTCCCTCGGGATATTTCAACGTCAAATCGCAGCGTCTCAGATCTTTCTGCGAGGCCTACCTGCAGGCCGGGGGCCTGTCCGGTCTGGATCGGCTCCCAACGCCAGCGCTTCGGGCCTGGCTGCTGGGCCTGAAGGGGGTTGGGCCCGAGACCGCCGACGACATCCTGCTCTACGCCTTCGAGCGGCCCGTCTTCATAGTGGATGCCTATACCCGGCGGATCTTCAGCCGACTGGGGCTGCTGGCCGGGAAGGAGCCCTATGAGCGGATCCGGGACGCCTTCGAGCGGGCGCTTGGCCCTGACGTACCTCTGCTCAAGGAGTACCATGCGCTGATTGTCCAGCAGGGCAAGGCAGTCTGTCGCTCGCGTCCCGCATGCGACCGCTGTGCACTGTGGCAGACCTGTGCGGCCGCGGCAGACTCGCTTGATCCCTCTTCGGCCGGCTGACCCGGACCGCCTCGTTTCGCGCCAAAGCCTCTAGTCGGGCCTTTCCAATCAGAAGAGAACAATGATCGAGCTTCGGACCTACGTCTTCATCGATTCGCTGCAGCCCCAATTGGCCGAGTACCTGGGCTCGGTCTCGCAAGGCTTCCTCCCGGTGCCCGGCGATGCCTGCCTGTGGCTCGAGGTGGCACCCGGAATGGCGATCCATCGCCTCACCGACATCGCGCTCAAGGCCACGCGGGTCCACCTCGGGCAGCAGGTCGTCGAGCGTGCCTTCGGGTCGATGGTGATCCACCACCGCGATCAGAGCGACGTGATGGATGCCGGCCGCGTGGTGCTCAACGCACTCGACTCGACCGAGGGGGCTCGCCGGACATGCCGCATCGCCTGGAACGAGACCATTCGCGCCATCACGCCGGATCATGCGGTCCTGATCAACCGGCAGGATCGACGCGGTTCCATGATCCTGCCGGGACAGAGCATGTTCATCCTGGAGACCGAGCCGGCCGGCTATATCGTGTACGCCGCTAACGAGGCCGAGAAGGCGGCGAGTGTGACGCTCATCGATGTGCGCGCGGTCGGGGCCTTCGGGCGCCTGACACTGGCGGGTCGGGAGGCGGATATCGATGCCGCCGGGAAGGGCGCCATCGCAGCGATCCAGAACCTCTCGCGGATCTGACACGGTGGACTCAGACCATGCCGCGGCTTGACACGACCCGTTTCTATCTGGATTCGTTGGCCTCCCACGGCGAGACCGCCAAAGGGGTTCAATGGATGTCGACGCACACGCAGGAGCTGCGCTTCGAGGTGCTGCGCCGGCTCTTGCCGGCCGACCTCTCCGATCTGATGCTCGTCGACGCGGGCTGTGGTTTCGGCGACCTCTATCGCTACCTACTGAAACGCAACGACATACCCGCGCGCTATATCGGGCTCGATGTCCTGGAGCCGATGGTGGAGGCGGCGCGTCGGCGCACGGGGTGTGAGATCCGCCTCTGTGACGTTCTGCACGACCGCCTCCCGGATGCCGATTACTACCTGTGCAGCGGTGCCATGAACAACCTCACACGCGAGGAGACCTGGTGCTTCATCCGCCACTGCTACGGCGCATCCGGGCGCGGCTTCGTCTTTAACCTGCTCAAGGGCACGGACGGGCCGGGCAGCTACAATTTCCAGCAGCCGAGGGACCTCGCCGCGCTTGCCGGCGAGTTGGGCGCGGAGCCGCGGTTGGAAGAAGGCTATCTGTCCGGCGATTTCTCGATGGCGTTTCTCAAGGCCTAGGAGCCTGTCGGACTTAGGGGGATCGACGCGAGAGAGTGGGAGAGTGAGGCCATGTCGTTCCGGTTTTGAGGCGCATAGTGGGGGCTATGTAACGAAAAAGCGGGGCGACATGGCCCTTCTCCCGCTTCCGCAGCCGATTCATCCTCCGTCCGACAGGCTCCTGGGTTGGCCGCGATCGGATGGCATGGCCGTCGCGGATCCCACATCAAAGCAGGGGGATGGATGCTTCAGCTCATCGCAATCGCCGCCGGTGGCGCGTTCGGGGCGGTGGCGCGCTACGGGGCCTCGAACGCGGTCTATGGACTGCTCGGGCGGGATTTCCCCTGGGGCACGCTCGCGGTCAACGTGCTCGGCTCGTTCCTGATGGGGCTCCTGTTTGTCCTGTTCCTGGAACGGCTGAGTGCGGCACCGGAATGGCGCGCAGCCATATTGATCGGCTTTCTCGGCGCCTTTACGACCTTCTCGACCTTTTCGATCGAGACCCTGAATCTGCTGGAGGAGGGGGCCATCGTGGGGGCCTTTGTGAACATGATCATGAGCGTTTTGCTCTGCGTCCTGCTTTGCTGGGTGGGGATCATTCTCGGGAGGTCGCTATGAGTCGGCAAGAGGCGCTCATGGTGCGGGTCTATCTGTCTGAATCCGACCATGCGCTGAAGCAGCTGCTCGATTGTCTGCACAATGAGCTTGGTGTCTGCGGGGTCACGGTGATGCGGGGGATCGAGGGTTTCGGTGCCTCCGGCAAACGGCACGCCGCCTCACTGATCGACCTGTCGCTCGATCTGCCATTGGTGGTGGAGTTCTTCGATCGTCCCGAGAAGGCGGCGGGCGCGATCGCACGCATTGAGCGTTTCTTGCCGCCCGGGCATATCGTATCCTGGCCGGTCGGTGTCGAATCAGAGGAGCTTCAATGCTAGACCCACGCCTGCTGCGCACCCGTTTGGCGGAGGTCGCCGCGCACCTGGCGCGTCGTGGACTGGTTCTCGACACTGGGCGGATCGAGTCCTTGGAGACCGAGCGCAAGGGGTTGCAGATGCAGGTGCAGGCCTTGCAGGGTGAGCGTAACGCCCGTTCCAAGGCGATCGGCCAAGCGAAGGCATCGGGTGCGGACATCGTGCCGCTGCTCGCCGAGGTCTCGGACCTGGGCGACCGGTTGAAGGCGGCCGAGGCCCGTTTGGACGAGATCCGGCAGACGGCGGACGCGATCGGCCTGAGTCTGCCTAACCTTCCGCATGCCAGCGTGCCCGACGGGCGCGACGAGCGTGACAACCGCGAAGAGCGGCGTTGGGGTGAGCCGCCGTCCTTCGCTTTCCAGCCGCGCGACCACGTCGAGCTCGGATCGCTCAACGGTTGGATGGATTTCGACCTGGCCGCCAAGCTCGCTGGCTCGCGGTTCGTCGTGCTGTCAGGTCCGCTGGCAGGTCTGCATCGGGCCTTGATCCAATTCATGCTCGACACCCACACACGCGAGCATGGCTACACCGAGGTCTATGTCCCCTATCTGGTCAATGCGGACAGCCTCTACGGCACCGGTCAGCTGCCCAAGTTCGAGCAGGAGCTCTTTAAGGTCCCGGGGGAGCGCGACCTCTATCTGATCCCGACCGCCGAGGTTCCCGTCACCAACCTGCTGCGCGACCGCATCCTCGCTGCCGGCGAGCTGCCGCGAAAATGGGTCGCCCATACGCCCTGCTTCCGCAGCGAGGCCGGCTCTTACGGAAAGGACACACGCGGGATGATCCGCCAGCACCAGTTCGAGAAGGTGGAGCTGGTGCAGGCGGTGCGACCGGAGGATGCGTTCCAGGCCTTGGAGGACCTGACCGGACATGCCGAGACAATTCTGCAGCGCCTGGGCCTGGCCTATCGAGTGGTGACCCTCTGTGCGGGAGACCTCGGGTTCGCGGCATGCAAGACCTACGATCTCGAGGTTTGGCTTCCTGGCCAGGAAACCTACCGGGAGATCTCATCCTGCAGCAGCTTTGGGGATTTCCAGGCGCGACGGCTCCAAGCCCGTTGGCGCAATCCAGATACTGGCAAGCCCGAGCTGCTCCATACCCTCAACGGCTCCGGTCTGGCCGTAGGCCGCACCCTGGTCGCGGTGCTGGAGAACTATCAAGACTCGGACGGCCGCGTCATCGTCCCGGAGGTGCTGCGCCCTTACGTAGGTTGGCAGGACGTGCTTGCGTAGGTCCTGAAAGGGCTTGTGCACCGCAAGGGGTGTTGGGGAATCTCGCCGTTCCGCGCTGCTTTGTTGCCGGGATGGCCAAACAATCAGCGTCTACCAAGCCGCTTCGCACCCTTGCGTTTGTCAAGGTGACACAGCGACTAGCTTGAGCGGCCGTCCGGGCGCGGAAAGGGCGTGAGCTGGCCTTCAGCGTCCAGGCTCCAACGCGTCCCGTCGGTCGCCGGGATCCCCGTCTCCGATCTCCAGCGCTCCGGCAGCGGGCGGGGCAGGGCGAGCATGCCGCCACCGGGCGTATCCAGTAGGGTGAACTCCAGTCTCCCCTTGATCGGCTCCCGGATCTCGATGCGCACGCGCCAGCACCCGTTCCATTCGCGGTAAAAGTCGAACACGAGGTCGCTCGGGCCGACCAGCTCTGCCATGACGGCGCGAATCAGATCGCGAGCGACGTTCACCCGTCGGCGCAGATCGGTCAAGGGTGTGGGTAAGTCTTCCGGGGACATTCGGGGCTTGGCATTGTGATCAGACGGGATCGGTTTCGCGTTGCTCTGGCCGGCCGTGCGAGTCGGGCCGGGCCCGGGGGCGGCCGGACGCAAGCGGCCGCCCTCATGGATCGCGCCGGCGCCTCAGGCCCCCGGCCACGGCTGTGCCACGTTTGTCGGTGACACCGAGGATGATGAAGAGGAACATGGCGGTCATGACGATCTCGGTCACCAGACCCGCCATCATCCCGTAGCCCTGGGGCGAGAGAGACCCATACCCGTTTACGGCCAGACTGTTGGCGGCGAGCTCGAAGGTTGCCTGACCCTCTTTGTGCATCCCCATGTCGGCGGCGATAAACCAGATCAGGAAGGCGGCGGCACCGCATCCGCCAAGTACCAACCAAAAGGTGCCGATCAGCTCGGCTATGGCGCGAGTCATCAATGGCATACAAGCCGCCTGTATCAGCCACGAGCGGGGAAAGCGCGACATTATAGCGTCCGGCAGGCCGGCGACCAGGCCTGATCGCGAAACGGAATCAGCCGCGCAAAACGCAGTAAAATCGCGGGTCATGGCGATAGGACAGCCAAGTCCTCCGGGTGCGGCTCGCCACTGTCACCTGCTCGGAGCGTCGCACCCACTGTTCTTAACTCATTGGTGTGAAAAATGAAATGGCGCAATCGAAAGCAAAGTACCCATGTCGATGACAGACGACACAGCAGCGGCGGGGCCGCGGGTCCGGGCGGAGGCGGCCTGCCCTCCATCGGGACGCTCCTGTTCCTGTGGCCGATCATCAAGCCGCTACTGCGGTCCAAGCTCGGACTCGCGATTCTGGGAATCGGCGCGCTCGCCTACTTCGCCGGCACCAACCTCTCCGTCTTTACCGGCGGCGGCAGCCCGATGTTCGTCAACGAGGAGCAGGACGAGGAGCTGGCCGCCTTCATCAAGACCGTGCACGCGGATGCGGAGGCCGTCTGGGGCCGGATCTTCGCCGAGGCAGGGCAGCGCTACCACTTCCCCACCCTGGTCCTGTACCGCGGCTCGACCGTGAGCGGATGCGGACCCGCCAGTGCCCGCATGGGGCCGTTTTATTGCCCTGAGGACCTGAAGGTCTATGTCGACCTGGGCTTCTTCGAAGACCTCGAGAGGCAGCACGGTGCGGAGGGCGATTTCGCGCGCGCCTATGTCCTCACCCATGAGATCGGTCACCACATCCAGAACCTGGAAGGTACCCTGGACCAGGTGCAGAGCGCGAAGCAGCAGCTTCGGAGCGATGCCAAGCAGAACCAGCTCCAGGTCCGGGTCGAGCTGCAGGCCGATTGCTACGCGGGCGTCTGGGCGAACCATGCCCAGAAGATGTTCGATATCCTGGAAGAGGGCGACCTCGAGGAGGCCCTGGTCGCGGCGTCGTCGATCGGAGACGACCGGCTTCAGCGACAGGCGCAGGGCTTCGCCATTCCCCATACCTTTACGCACGGCACCTCCAAGCAACGCGCCGAATGGTTCGCACGGGGGGTCAGGAGCGGCCGCCTGAGTGATTGCAACACCTTCGGCGACTTCTGAAGGGCCGGGCGCTTTGGGCCATAGCCCGGGTCGACCGGCGCAAACGATGGAGCGGTTTCCCATGTCCTTGTATGTCGTCGTCCGACGCGGCGCCGCGCCTGCGTTGCCGGCCTTGATTCTCGCCGGTGTGCTGCTCTGGGTCCCGGGTGTCGCCGTGCTCGAGGCGGGGGAGAGCCGGATCGAGCTGCGTGACGGCAGCGTGCTCTCGGGCGAGCTGGTCGGAGTGGGAGACGGCCGCTACCGCATCCGCAGCTCGGTGATCGGCGAGGTCGAGGTCAAGGAGGCGGACGTGCTGTCGATCCGCCCCACGGCAGCAACCGCTGCCTCCGCTGCGATGCTCGGCTCTGCACCCGCCGACCCTGGCGGTGGGATTGCGGGTGTTCAGCGGCGAATTGTCGGCGACCCTGAGATCCTAAGCTCAGTGACGGCCCTGCAGGGGGATCCTGAGCTGCACGCGGCGCTCTCAGATCCCGAGCTCGTCCGGCTGGTCGTGTCCGGCGACCTGGAGGCACTGAGGTCCGACCCACGTTTTCTTCGCCTGATGGAGCACCCGGCGATCCAGGCGATCGTCGGGCACCTGATTGCGCGCTGACCGCTGCCGCCTGGGCTCGAGCCTGCTGGTGAGCGCGCCCCGCGCCCCTTATCCTGGCCGCTCCGGTCACCTCAGGAGCCGTTCCGCATGAGCCGTTTCACATTCGCGATTGCCCTTTGCCTTGCCGCCCTTGCGTCCCCGCCTATGCTTCCAGCGGATCACTCGCCCACGCCTGGGGGTGATCCCTTGTTGGACCCAAAGCGGGGCGAGCGCGGCTACGTGGGCGCCGCGATCTGCGGGGAGTGTCACGAGAAGGAGCTGGACCTGTGGACAGGTTCCCATCACGACCTCGCCATGAAGGAAGCCACTGCCGCGACCGTTCTTGGCGATTTCGACAACGCCGAGCTCACCGCCCACGGCGTGACTTCGCGCTTTTTCCAACGGGACGGTCAGTTCCTCGTCCAGACAGACGGGCCTGACGGTGAGCTTCGGGACTACCCGATCCGCTACACCTTCGGCTGGTATCCACTGCAGCAGTATCTGATCGCGTTTCCGGGCGGGCGGCTTCAGAGCCTGGGATTGGCCTGGGACTCGCGTCCCAAGGAACAAGGAGGTCAGCAATGGTTCCATCTCTATCCGGGCGAGTCCATGAGCCATACGAACCCGCTTCATTGGACCGCCCCGGACCAGACCTGGAACTATCAGTGCGCGGACTGCCACTCCACCGACTTGCAGAAGCGCTACGATCCGGAGGGCAATGTCTACGACACACGCTACGCGGAGATCAATGTTGCCTGCGAGGCCTGTCATGGACCCGGTGCCCGCCATGTTGAGTGGGCCAGAGCCCACTCTGCGGAACAGGCACAGGCGGGGAACGGCGGGACCACAGGTTCGGCGGAAGCGGCCACGATCGACGCGGTCAGTCGCGGCCTGATGGTGGACCTGAAGGATCACGACGGCGGGACCTGGCGAATCGATCCCGAAACCGGCAAACCGGTGCGCTCGGTGCTCCGCGCGCCTGACGGCAGCGCACAGGTCCAGACGCAGACCTGCGCGCGGTGTCACTCCCGGCGCGGGCGCATCTGGGATGAGCTGACGCCGGGTGAGCCTCTGCACCAGGCGTTCCGGCTCGCCCTCTTGGATCCGGGGCTCTACTTTCCTGACGGTCAGATCGAGGACGAGGTGTATGTCTTCGGCTCCTTCATCCAGAGCCGCATGTATCACCAGGGGGTGGTGTGCGGTGACTGCCACGAGCCCCATAGTCTGCGTCTGCACGCCGAGGGCAACGCGGTGTGCGCCCGCTGCCATGTCGCCAGCCGCTACGATGCACCCCAGCACCATCACCATGAGCCGGGCACGGCCGGCGCCGCCTGTGTGTCCTGCCACATGCCCCAGCGCTACTACATGGTGGTGGACGAGCGCGCGGATCACAGCATGCGGGTACCGCGTCCGGATCTGACACTCACCCTGGGCACACCCAACGCCTGCAATAGCTGTCACCAGGACCAGGATGCCACCTGGGCTTCGGCCGCCGTGGCGGCGTGGTACCCCGACTCGCCCTATCGGGGGACGCACTTCGGCGAGGCGCTGCACGCGGCTGAGCGCAACGTCCCGGACGCGGCCGCCCGCCTCCTGGCCCTGGCAGGAGATCTGGATCAGCCGGCGATCGTCCGGGCCAGCGCGCTCGCGCGCCTGCGCGAACATCCCAGCCCCGAGGCACTGATGACGGTCCGGCGGCTTCTTGCCGACTCCGACGCGCACGTCCGTGCGCAGGCGCTCGACCTCCTGGACTTGGCGGACCTGCGGACCCGGGTCGAGCTGGGCTGGCCGCTGCTCTCCGACCCGGCACGCACGGCACGGCTGGAGGCGGCGCGGGTGCTCGCGCCGGTGATGCGCCAAGGGATCGGTGGCAGGCTTCGCGATCAGATGAGCGCCGCCCTGGAGGAATACGTCGCGGCGCAGATGGTGAACGCTGACCGGCCCGAGTCGCACCTGAACCTGGGCCTGGTTGCGGCGGCAGCCGGCGAGTCCAAGCTCGCGGAGCAGGCCTATCGCACCGCGCTGCGCCTCGATCCGCGCTTCACCCCTGCCCGCGCGAACCTGGCGGACCTCTATCGGGAGCAGGGGCGGGAGCGGGACGCCGAGGCCGAGCTCCGGGCCGGGCTGGCCTCGGAGCCGGATAACCCGGCCCTGCATCACGCCTTGGGGCTCGCGCTGGTGCGTGCTCAACGGATGGACGGCGCCATTGATGAGCTGTCGCGCGCCGCGGAGCTGGCCCCGGAGAACACCCGTTATCAGTATGTCTATGCGGTTGCCCTGGACGGCGCCGGCCGCACCGCCGAGGCCTTGCCGCTGCTCGAGGCCGCCCGGGAACGCGACCCTGCCAATCGGGACCTGTTGGTCGCCTTGATCCGGTACAACGCCAAGCTGGGCCGGCGCGATGTCGCGATCGGCTGGCTCGACCAGCTTGACGCCGACGCACCCGGCGATCCGGAGGTGCAGCAGCTCCGGGCCCAGATCGTTCAGGGAACGAGCAAGGATCCGGACGAGCGCTGACTCCTCATCTGGCGACCTGAACCTCGTCGCTGCCGATCGGGTTCTGTCACATCCGCTACGACCCCGACAGGGCTCCCCAAATCCGCTCGTACTTCATTCGGGCTAAGCATCCGGCGCGGGCACAGGGAGATCAAGGGCAGCACCGCTCCGGCCCTTGTGCGGGTCCTCTCCTGGGAGGGAAGCCCTGGCGCAGCGCTGGAGATTTCGGGTTGCGCCGGACGCGGGTCAATCCAGTCGTGTCGGTCCGCCGGCATGCGACGCGCCGGCGGGATCGGCTCGCGACTTGAAAGTGCGAGTTCTGAATCCTCGCATTTTCCATCGCTGAGGGCGCTTGAAAATGCCGGGCCGTTCATGGCCCGGACGCTAAACGCTCCGACATCACCGCTTTCCTCACGCCAGCTGGGCCGGGCCCTGTCTTCCTTTCTGCTGCGTGAGAGAGCACTATTCGTCAGCGCATGGTCACCACTTGTTCATCGATTGTTTGTAGCCTGTTGCTACGACGGTCAGCGAGGAGAGGCGGATGCACTCCGTTCCGGGGGCTCGGAATCGGGGAGCGCAGCATCGCCATTCATCAGCACGCGACGACGATAGCGATCGCCGCCAGGAGGCATGACAATGACCCGATCGATCCTTCGCCCCCTGTCACTCAGTGCCCTCGCCGCCGGCGCACTCGCCGGCACACCTCTTCCCGTGCTGGCCGCCGACACCGAGGGTGACTGGCAGTACAGCGCCGCGTGTTATCTCTGGGCCGCCGGTATCCAGGGCGAGACGGCCGGGGGGGCAGAGGTCTCGCTGCTGTATCGGCACGTCGCCTGGGACTTCGACTCTGGCGATGTCCTCGACCACATCGCGTTCAGCGGACCCCTGCTGGCCGCGGCCTCGCGGCTCTAGGGCGCGGACGACCAGCGTCTCATGCGGGTCGAGACCAACCTGCGTCGGCGCGGTCGTGAGAACGGCCTCGCCATCAGCAGCCAGGGCGCCGCCCGGCAGACGGGAGAGGCTCCGTGGGCGGTCCTGGCGCTGGAGAAGAGCCGGCGCAGATTCCAGCGCCTGGTCGAGGACATCGGCCCAAACTATGTGATCTACAGCCATCGTGACGACGGCATCGTGGAGTATGCGACCAAGGGCGCGGAGCACATCTTCGGCATCTCCTTGGAACGCCTGATCGGATCCAGCTTCGAGTTGATCCCCTGGTTGCCGGCGAGCCGAGAGTCGGCCTGGGCCAACATCAGGGCGATGATGGTCACCGGCGAGACGCCCCCGCGCTATGAGCTCCAGTTCCGCCGCCCCGACGGGGGCATCGGTACCGTGGCTGTCATCTCGCACCCGGTGAGGGGTGAAAACGGCCTTTACAACCGCGTCGAAGGCATTGTCGAGGACATCACCGAGCGCAAGCGGACGGAGGATCGTCTGCGCGAGGCTGCCAGTGTCTTCAGTCATGCGCGCGAAGGCGTGGTGATCGCCGCGCCGAACGGCGATATCCTCGACGTCAACGACGCCTTCACCAAGATCAGCGGCTATCGCCGCGACGAGGTGATCGGAAGAAACCCGAAGATGCTCGGATCTGATCGTCGAGATCGCTTCCTATACGAGGACATGTGGCGCGGGCTGACCGAGCACGGCCATTGGACCGGGGAGATCTTGAACCGGCGCAAGGACGGGAAGCGCTTCGTCGCGCTGGTGACCATCAGCGCTGTGCACGATGATCGTGGCCAGCTGGTGCGCTACGTGGCGATCTACTCCGACATCACGGCGATCAAGGAGCATCAACGCCAGCTCGAGTACATCGCGCATTTCGATGTGCTCACCGGCCTGCCAAACCGCGTCCTCCTGTCCGACCGTCTGCAGCAGGCCATGGTGCGGGCCGAAAGAACGAGCCGGCGGCTCGGCGTCGTGTACGTCGACCTGGACGGCTTCAAGGTCGTCAACGACACCTATGGTCACGCCGTCGGTGACCGTCTGCTCCCCGTCGTCGCCGAGCACATGCAGGATGCCCTGCGCGAAGGCGACACCCTGGCACGCCTCGGCGGCGACGAGTTCGTTGCCGTGCTACCCGACTTGACCGACACGGAGGCCTGCCTCCCGATTCTGGATCGGCTGCTCGGGGCGGCTGCGCGGGCGATGCGGGTCGACGGCGAGGTGCTGCGGGTGACCGCCAGCCTGGGGGTCACCTTCTACCCCGGGCCTGAGAAGGCGGATGCCGATCAGTTGCTTCGGCAGGCCGACCAGGCGATGTATCAGGCCAAGGTGGCCGGAAGGAACCGCTACCACATCTTCGACGCCGAGCGTGATCGCGCGCTGCGCCGCCGCTACAGCGAGCTGGAACGGATCCGCCAGGGCATGCTCGCCGGGGAGCTCGTGCTCCATTACCAGCCCCGGGTGCGCATGCTGACCGGAGAGGTGGTCGGCGTCGAGGCCCTGCTGCGTTGGCGGCATCCCCAACGCGGTTTCGTCCTGCCCGCCGAGGTCCTGTCCATCATCGACGGACACCCGCTTGCTGTCGAGCTCGGCAATTGGGTGCTCGACACGGTGCTGGACCAACTCGAGACCTGGCGGTCTAACGGGCTGAGCTTGCCGGTCAGCGTCAACGTGGCGGTGCAGCAACTCCGCCAAGGCGATTTCCTGGACCGCCTTCGCAGCCGCCTGGCGGCCCATCCGGGTGTTGAGCCTGGCGACCTGGAGCTCGAGATCGTCGAGGCGACGGCGCTGCAAGAGTTGGCCCTGATCACACCTCTGGCTCAAGCCTGCCGCGGCCTCGGTGTGGCCTTCGCCCTGGACGATTTCGGCAGCGGCTATTCCTCGCTCACCTGCCTGAGGCGGCTGCCGGTCCATCGCTTGAATGTCCATCAGGGCCTCGTGCGCGACCTGCTCAACAACCCCGATGATCAGGCGATCCTTCAGGGAGTGCTCAGCCTGGCCGCGACCTTGCACCGGCAGGTCATCGTCGAGGGGGTCGAGACCCGAGCCCACGGGGAGCTGTTGCTGCGTCTCGGCTGCGATCTCGCCCAGGGCTTCGCCATCGCCCGGCCCATGCCCGCGGATGAGCTGCCGGTCTGGTTGGCCGCCTGGCGGTGCCCGCCGTCTTGGCTGTCTGTTCCCGCGGAACGGCTGGGTCGTCGTGTCGATGAAGGACGACTGGGGCCAAGTCTTCCTTGTGCCCTGATCGGGCCGGGAATGCCCGAGCGAACGGAACACTGCGCCGCGATTCCTCCGCCGGGTTCGATCAACCAGCAAAACGTGAAACAAAACGAAACCGACTCGAGTGTGACGCCGGTTGATAGAAGGTGTCCAGCCTCACAGACGCTCATCTCGACACAATGAGGTTTACACGGAATGGTTCAGCGGATCCGGATCACGGCGGCAGTGGCGTTTCGGGTGATGCTGGTGTTGGTCTCTCTGTCGCATGCGCAGCCGAGGAGAAGGCGCCGCCGCCCCAGCCGCTGACCACCGGCGACTCCGAGAACCCCGTGGCCGAGCCGGCCCTCCTGCTGAAGCCCTTGGCCAAGGACGAGCTTCTGGTGGAGGTGGATGGCTGGCAGGCGCTGCTCAAGGCGAAGGCCGAGGAGCGCACCCAGCTCATCGATCACATCAAGGCAGCGCTCGACGAGCTGGAAACCAAGACCGACAAGGACGACGCCGACACCCTGGCAAAGATCAAGGATCACCGCCTCGATATAACCTCGGTCACCGGTATAACGCTCGATGTCAAGGACACGACCTCGGCCTGGGTCGCGATCCAGGGGTGGCCGACCTCCGAGGAAGGCGGGCTGCGCTGGGCGAAGAACATCGTCCTGTTCGTGGATATCCTGTCTGCCGTCTGGATCCTGTCCAATGTCCTCAGCCGGGCTGTGCACCGTGGCTTGCAGGTATCGGGTCGGGTGTCCAAGTTGCTGGAAGACTTCCTGGTCGGCGCGGTGCGTTGGATCGTCATGGCGGTCATCTTCATCTGTCGGCCGTGGGCCAGGACCGCCGATTACTGGGACGTCTATTGGGACGTGACCAAGGCGGTCAAGCAACGCTTCGATGCCGAGGGAATCGGCATCCCCTTCCCGCAGCGCGACGTGCATCTCTACGTCGAAGGCGGGCCCGCAAACGAGAGGCTGTCAGGCGTTGTCCGGGGGAGGACGGGCTCAGGCGGTGCGAATCCCCAGCCCCTGGAACCGGATGACGACAGGGCACAGCCCCCTTGTCGTGTCACCTATCGCGCTCGGCGAGCGTTGTGCGGAGTCCGCTTGGCGGTTAATCTCGGTCCGTCGACCGGGCAGCGAGCACTGGGAACTCTCGTCCGGCATGGACCCCCCGGCGCGAAGACCCCATCACCAGCGAGCTGACGGAGAGACTAGGATGACAACGAAAACCGCATTCACGACCGACGAGTGGAACCTGCTGAGATCCGTGCCCGCGATTCTTGCCGCCGGTGTCAGTACCTCGGACCCGAGCGGCTTGTTCGGAACCCTCAAGGAGGCAGCCGGGGGCATGAAGGGCATGGTCGAGGCCCTGAAAGCGGCGAGCGGTGTCGAGCTTGCCCAGGAGATGCTCGCCGACCAGAGCATCCCGGGCATGCCCGACCCCAAGAGCCTGCTCGGTGAAGGCAACCGCGAGCAGCAGGTCCAGAGCCTCCGCAAGGCATCGTTCGAGGAGGTCCGGAGGGCGGTTGATCTCGTCGCCAGCAAGGCCACGCCCGCGGAAGTGGAGGCTTACAAGGGCATGCTCATGAGCGTGGCGACGACCGCCGCCAATGCCGCGAAGGAGGGGGGCTTCCTCGGATTCGGCGGCGAGCGCGTGAGCGGCGCCGAGCAGGGATTCCTCGACGAGCTCAAGGATGTCCTCAAGGTCTGAAGGACGACCCGCCTCCCAGATGGCCCGCCCGTCTGTCGCCGCGGCGGGGCCTTCCCTGGCGTGTTTCGCGATCGATCCCTTTACATGGTCAAGCTGCTTGGGCCGTCCCCTCCAAATGGCGCGCCAGGGCCGGCTCGATCTGGAGTGCGGCGGCAAGCTCGTTCAGATAGGCACGCTCGCTGGGATCATTTGGGTCGATGACGGACAGCGACGCCAGGTAGATTTCAGCGGCGGTCTCGGGTGAATCGGCATCAGCCGCGATGTCGGCCGCGTTCAGTGGCCGCGCCAATTCCGCATTGATCATCAGTCGAATGTCGTCGTCGAGTCCGAATCCGCTGACGGCATTTTGGATGGATGCGCGCTCGGCGTCGTCGATGTGCCCGTCGGCGTTGGCGGCGGCGATCATCGCCTTGAACAGGACCCTGCTGCGCTGTTCGGCGGCAGGACCGCTCAGCTCACCCACGGGCGTGCCCGGCTCCGCAACCGCCGCGCCTTGGTCGGCCTGCCAGGTCTGGTAAGCATCGAAAGCCACCTTGCCCAACATGCCGAGTCCGCCCAGGGCGGCCGCTGTTCCGGCGACTTTGCGCCCGCCACGGCTGCCCAGCAGCAGGGCCAGCGTGCCGCCGGCGAGCGCGCCCTTGCCCAGGTTGGACAGGACCGCGTCGCGCTCCGGTCCCGCCGGCGGCAGATTCATGTGCTGCTGCGCGTAGGCTTGCCCTTGGGCAGCCAGGTCTTTACCCGCGGCGAGCATCTGGTCAAGCATGTCTTTGAAAGCCATTGTCAAGCTCCTCATGAGTGTTGCGTTGGTGAGAGCGAGTGGCGGCTGTTCGGCCCGAGCGAGGGATCGCACGAGACCGAAGAGGACGTAGCCCCGGACAACGGGTACCGACGCTAGGATAGCGCGCCAATTCGTGGATCTGCCACGTGTATTGCGCAAACGCCGACGCCCGGCACCACCAGCCGCACGTGATCGACCGACTCGCTCATCCGCTCGAACGTTTGCCCCAAGCGCCGCAGGCGGTTGACTCCGTGCCAACTCGGGTGTTCCGGTTCACTCCGGCGGAGCCCCGGCAGGCACCGACCAGCCTCACGATAGCGTAGGCCTTCCGACTCACCTCGCGCATTGCGTTATAGTGCCTACGCCGGCCCGGAGCTGACAATGAAAGACCGTTACCGGGTCATGCGGTCGATGCCAACGGCCTTGATTACAATTCAGGCTCTACCACCCGGAGGATCCGCGATGTCCAACCTTGCACGTCGGGTCATGACCTTGGTCCTGAGCATCAGCTTGGGTCTTGCGGTCCAGGCCCGGGCCGCCGAGAAGGCGGATGCCGAGCTCATCCCCGCAGACCAGCTCGAGCAACTGGTGGCGCCGATCGCGCTGTACCCGGACGCCTTGATTGCCCAGATCCTGATGGCTAGCACCTATCCGCTGGACGTAGTCCAGGCCAATCGCTGGCTGGGTGACCGGGAAGGGCTGGAGGGCGACGACCTGCAGAAGGCCGTCGACCAGGAGCCATGGGACGACAGCGTCAAGGCGCTGGCATTCTTCCCCAGCGTACTTGAGTTTATGAGTGACAACCTGGACTGGACCCAGGACCTGGGTGATGCCGTGCTGGCTCAGCAGGGCGAGCTGACGGACACCATACAGCGCCTCCGCGGCGAGGCCGACAAGGCCGGGGCACTCACGAGTAACGAGGTCCAGCGGGTCGAAAAGGCGGGGGACACCATTGTCATTCAGCCCGCGCAGCCCGAGGTGGTCTATCTGCCCACCTATGATCCGGTGAAAGCTTACGGGCAGAGCAGCCCCCCTGCGAAGGAGTACTATCCGGACGCCTATGCCGATGCCACCGCGAGCTACGATGCGGGCTACGCGGCCGGGCGAGCCGCCGGCGACTCCGCGACGGCCTATGTCCCGAGCGGCGAGGTGGCCTCGTCGAGCGGCACCGACAGCCTCGTGAATTTCGGCTTCGGCGCCTTGGCGGGTGGGCTTCTGACTGCCGCCATCATGTGGGACGATGACGACGACCGGAATGACCGCCTCTACTATGGCGGGCCCGGCTACTACGGCGCACCGAGCTATTGGGGCCAACCCAATTATTGGAACAACAACGGCTGGCGCGAGCCGGCCAATATCAACCTGAACCGCACCCGCAACATCGATATCGACCGCAACGTCGAGCGCGGCGACATCAACATCAACAAAGGGATCGTCGGCAACGAGGTTAAGAAGTGGGAGCACAACCCCGAGCGGCGGGGCGGAGTGCGCTACCGGAATTCATCCACCGAGAACAAGTTCGCCGCCAAGCGTAAAGAGCGCACCATTGATCGCGATGAGGCCCGCGGCCGGCTGAAGGGCGGAGACCGGCAGGTCAAGGCGCCCGATCTGGACCAGGTGAGGCGCGAAGGTGCGAAAAGCGGCAGGCTGGACGACCTCAAAGATCGGGGCGGTGCCGGCCGCACGTTCGCCGACAGGGACCAGCGTCCGAGCGCGGGCGATGCGCGCGCAAAAGTCCAGGCGAAGGCCCCTCAGGCACGTGCCAAGGTCCAGGCAAAGGCGCCGGCGGCCCAGGCGAAGGCAAAGGCGAAACCCAAGGTCAACACTGCGGCGGCGACCAGGCGACCGGTGAACACCGCGGCCAAGCGGCCGCCGGTCTCGCAGGTTAAACGCCCGGCCAAGACCGCCGCGAGGCCACAGGCCAAGCGACCCGCGGTCAGCCAGGCATCGAAGCACAAGGCCAGCGCATTCAAGGCCGGCAAGCCCAAGGCTGCCCGAGCCGCGAGCAACCGCGGCGGGGCGAGCCGGGCCAAGGCGGGTGCCAGCAGGGGTGGCGGCGGTGGTCGAGCCATTCGTCGCTGATCCGCTGACCATGATTAGGCTGAGCACCAAGCCACGCCGCACGCAGAGCCGGTGCCAGCGTCCATCGAATGCAAGCCTGTCCGAGCGAAGATAACCCTATGAACAAGATCTGCAACTTGCTAGCCGGATTGACCGCAGGCGTCGTTTTCGCCAGTGTGCTGGCCGCCGAGGAGGCCTCATCGGTGACTCCCCAGACTGCATCAGATGCCCCGTTCGTCACGCTCGCGGTGGCGGGCGCGACCCAGGATGCCCTCGCAGAGGCCGCAGGGGAGGCCGAGACGCTAGGCGTGCCGCCAAGGCGCTTCGAGAGTCCGGATGCCGCCGCCATGGCGCTGATCGAGGCATCCGCCGAGGACGGCCGGGATGCACTCTACGGGGTGCTTGGCTCTGACCTCGACGAGCTCGTCTCAGGAGACCCGGTGGCGGATGCCGCGGATCGCCAACGCTTCGTGGAGCTGGCCAAAGGGGCCGCCTACATCGAGGATGAGACCGAGGACAGCGCCATCCTCGTGATCGGACCCGAGGACTGGCCTTTCCCGATCCCGCTGGCCAGGGACGACGAGGGTTGGTACTTCGATACCGCGGCCGGGGTCGAGGAGGTGCTGGACAGGCGCATCGGCCTCAACGAGCTGCACGCCATCGCCACCGCCCGCGCCTTTGTGGATGCTCAGTTGGAATACGCGGCGGCCGATCCGGACGGGGACGGCATCCGTGCCTACGCCGCGCGGCTATGGAGTGCGCAGGGCAAGCGGGACGGGCTCTATTGGCAGACCGAATCGGGCGAGCCTGAGAGCCCCATGGGGCCACTGGTCGCGGAGGCGGTCGATGAAGGATATGGGGTCCGGAAGCAGGGGGAGGGGCCTCGCCCCTACCACGGCTATTACTTCAGGATCCTCACCGCCCAGGGACCCAGCGCGCCTGGGGGCGCCATGAGCTACATGAACGACGGGCACCTCACCGGCGGCTTTGCTCTCCTCGCCTGGCCCGCTGCCTACGGCAACTCCGGCATCATGAGCTTCTTGGTCAACCAAAGGGGCATGGTCTATGAGGCCGACTTGGGGGAGGACACTGCCGCGGCGGCCGCGGCCATCGACGCCTTCAACCCAGATGATGACTGGGAGCCGGTGGTGGATTGA
>NZ_JAJDNA010000084.1 GCF_022340925.1 Thiocapsa sp. | reverse complement strand
TGGCGCGCGAGGTGCAGGAGAGGGTGGCGGAGGCGTTCGGCGTCTGGCTGGAACCGGAGCCGGTGATCGTTTGAGCCCCAGACGTCTGACCCGACGGAGTCGCGGCCGAGGTTCGGTGTGACCGACCGCGACATCCGCCTGAGCGCGACCCGGCAGTGATCACGCAACGCGCCAGTCCCGGAAACCCCATGCAATCGGCACGCGGCTCGATCGACGAGACGTAACTGGACGTCTCCGGGCCGGAGCGGCTCGTGGGTCCGCCCGAGGTCGTCGGCCGGCGCACAATGGACGCGATCCGGCGCTCGCACTCAGCACGGACTGAGGCAAAGGTACGCCGCGGGCGCCAGGCTGGTCGCGAGCATGACCGCGTCGATGTCCTCGTGCTCCTTCCAGAGCCGGCCGCTTTGATTCAACGGCGCGAGCCAGAAGTCCTCGATCGCGTCGATGAGAGGGAGATAGGGCATCAGCCGTTCGAGTCGTGAGCCGAGCGCGGGCAGCGAGCGGAAGGCCTCCGGGTGTCGTGCCGCAAGGTCTCCTATGCGCTGGAGGGCCCGCAGCCCGATGGACAGCCCAAGCTCGCGGAACGCGAGCCGATCATCCGCGGGCATCGAGAGGGCGTCGCGGCCCGCGGCTTGAAACTGGAGCCCCGGCAGGGCGTCGTGCAGCAGCATCACGATCAGATCCTCGTATCCGCGGTCACCCGCTGAGGTCAGCTGCGCCAGTGCGTGCGCGGCGGTGAGCAGGCCGCCGATGCCGAGGGGATCGGCGGTGGAGAGGGGTTGGGTCGCGCACATGGCGCTCAGGCCGGCGATCTGTCGGTCGAGGCTGGGTGCGCCGGGGCCGTCCAAGGTGGCTGCGGCATGCTGCAGCTCGAGGCAGGTGACCAGGCCGTCGAGGGGATCCTGTTGACCCTGCGATCCGACCAGCGGTCTGGAGAGGTCGATGCTCATCTTCCAGACCAGGCGCCGGCGACCGTCCAAGGTCGCCTCGTAGCTGAAGCGCTCGAAGGCGGTCTCGGCGAGCTCCAGCGCCCACCGGATGTAGCCCGGCTCGCCGGTCGCAATTCCCAGGCGTGCCAAGGCATGCATCCACCTGGTCAGATAGTGGAAGTACTGTCCGTCCCGCTCCCACTCGAGGCGCTCGTCGAACGCCTCGTCGGGCAGGCGCTCGCGGAGCGTCTTGCCGATCCGCAGTCCCCCTTGCGTGGGGTGCCGTTCGCCTGCGTCTGCTGCGAGCCCGCTGATCCATCCCTCCCTCGGGTCGTCCGATCGATGTCGCCCGAGAACATGGTGGACCTGGTCAAGGAGGCGAAGCGCGAGCTCGCGGTAACTCTGATCGCTCGTTCGGCGCTCCAGCTCGAGGAAGTTGCAGACGGCGAAGGCGTCGGTCCAGAGGTAGCGCTTCGGAGGTCGTTCTCCGACCAGACCGGTGCGCTCCGCGAAGCCCGTCATGAGGTCATTCACCAGTTCCGTCGTCTGCTGCTCAGGGCGCGTCATCCAACAACTCCACCTTCCGCCTGAGCATCTCGCGGTCAGCCGTTGTTACGGGCTCACAGAGATGCCGTTAATATACTGACCATAGACCATCCGCGAGTGTGAGCCATGGAAAACTCGGACCTACCCTTTGATGTGCGCGTCGAGTGCTACGCGGGCTACAGGTCCGAGGAAGCGCCGCGGCGGTTCTTCATCGGCGCGCGGCAGGTCGAGGTCGTCGAGGTGATCGATCGCTGGATTTCACCCGAGCATCGTTACTTCAAGCTGCGGGGAGACGACGGCGGCGTCTACATCCTGCGCCACGATGCCGAGGCCGGGCGCTGGGAGATCACGCTCTACGACTCCGGTCGTGTCGAGGGGACCCGTCTCTCTTCGACCTGAGTCGGAGCGGCTGTCAGCCGGCACGGGCCGGCATCCCCTGCGAGCGCGGGAGAATCCGTCATGTGGGACGAGCGATACGCCTCCGAAGACTATGCCTACGGCACCGAGCCGAACGACTTCCTCCGCGAGGTCGCGCCACGGCTTCCGGTGGGCAAGACCTTGTGCCTGGGTGAAGGGGAAGGGCGCAATGCGGTCTTCCTGGCCGGACTCGGACACCGGGTCACGGCGCTCGACGGCTCGCGGGTCGGTCTCGAGAAGGCCCGGCGGCTGGCGGCCGATCGAGGCGTCGCCATCGACACCATCCACAGCGACCTTGCACATTACACACTCGAGCCGGCGGCCTGGGACTGCATCGTCGCGATCTTCGTCCACCTGCCCCCGGCGCTGCGCCGACAGCTCCACCGGCAGGTCGTCGCCGGTCTGCGGCCTGGCGGTGTCTTCGTCCTCGAAGCCTACACGCCACGCCAGCTCGAGCTCGGTACCGGTGGACCGCCCGTGGCCGAGTTGATGATGGAGCTCGAAACGCTCGCCGAGGAGCTCACCGGCCTGCGTTTTCTCCGCGCGGCGGAGGCGGAGCGTGAGGTTCACGAGGGCCGCTATCACGCCGGCACCGGCGCCGTGGTCCAGATCCTCGCCACCCGAGACTGACGCGCCTCCTTCGGCTGCGGCCCGTCGAGGGACTCAGGCGTCTCCTGCGGGCCATCCAGCGGGCCAGTGGACTCTAGGAGCCTGCGCCAGCCGTCGCTTCAACCGAAAGGCGCCGTTGCGGATTGACCGGGGGGTCGCTCAGCGAATCGGATGTGGGGCAGATCTGCCGCGATCAAGCGCATCTGCCCGTCGGGGTGTGAAGCGCCGTCATCCGAACCTATATCCGAGCGGTGAGCCAGCCTGAAGAGGCCAGCACGATGAACGCAATCCTGCTCGATCTCGATGGGGTGCTGTATCAGGGTGATCAGGCGCTGCCCAAGGCCGACGAGGTGCTTGACTGGATCCGCCGCCAGGCGATTCGGCATCTGTTCTTGACCAACACCACCTCGCGGCCGCGCGCCGCCATCGTGGAGAAGCTCTCGCGGCTCGGCATCGCCGTGGACACAGAAGACATCCTGACCCCGCCGGTGGCGGCGCGGGCATGGCTCGCGGAGCGTGGACTCGCGCGCGTCGCGCTCTTCGTGAACCCGAGCACCAGGGCAGACTTCACCGGCTTGACCCCGCTGGCACCGGACGCCGAGGGCGGTGCCGAGGCGGTCATCCTCGGCGACATGGGGACGGGCTGGGACTATCCGACACTCAATCGCGCCTTCCGCCTGCTGATGGCCGAGCCGCGCCCTTTGCTGATCGCCCTCGGCATGACCCGCTACTGGCGCGCCCCCGACGGGCTTCGCCTCGATACCGCGCCCTTCGTCGCGGCCCTGCAGCACGCCACGGGCGTTGAGCCCATCGTGCTCGGCAAGCCCGCACGCCCGTTTTTCGAGACCGCGCTGACCGCCGCGGGGAGCACCGCCGCCGAGACCCTCATGGTCGGCGACGACATCCGCAGCGACATCGCGGGGGCCCAGGCCGCCGGACTCAAGACGCTGCTGGTGCGCACCGGCAAGTTTCGGCCCGCGGACCTCGAGTCGGGGATCCGCCCCGACGGGGTCATCGACTCCATCGCGGATCTGCCGGCGTGGTGGCAGCGGGCGGACGCGGGGACGTCTGGATCCGCGGAGCCTGTGTCTGGTATCCCGTAGCTCCAACCCGGATCTAAGACGATGCTCATCAAATGCCATCCTCGCATTTGATCGGCGTTTCCCCAAGCTACCGGAGTCATCAGCATGCGTCCACTGCGTTGGAAAAGCCGCTATCAGACCGGCGACGCCGAGGTCGATCGGCATCATCGGGCCTTCGTCGATTGCCTCAATCGTCTGATCCAGGGCGCCGGGCAGCGTGAGCACTGCCGGGAGATGGAGGACTTTATCGCCCGGTTCAGCGCCGAGGCCGAGGAGATGCTGCAGGACCGCAGGGCCGATCTCGACTTGAGTGCCGAATTCGGCCGGCGGCTCCTGGCCTCCCTGCCGCTGGAGCCGTATGGCAGCGCCGCCTGTCGCGCGTGCGGCCTCTGCGACCTCGCCAAAGAGCAGATCGCAGAGCATCTGCAAGCGCCGGCCGAGTGTTTGTTCCGAGCGCCTTGAGCGGCATCAATGGGCCGGCCGACCCCTCGCCGTCTAGGAGCCTGTCTGACTTGAGCGATCGTCGCGAGCCGAGTGGGAGAGCGAGGACAGATTCGACCGATTGCGAGGCGCATAGTGGGTCTACGTAACGAGAAATCGGTCGGATATGGACCGCTGTCCCGCCGGCGCAGTAGA
>NZ_JAJDNA010000056.1 GCF_022340925.1 Thiocapsa sp. | reverse complement strand
TCCGTGCTCGATCAGGAGATCCGCCACCGACTGCTGAAACAGGGTCAGTCCAGGCTGGTTCTCGATGGCGGAGCGCACGGCGGCCTTGTAGAGGACCCGGTCCGCCTGCGCGCGGGTTGCCCGCACCGCCGGTCCCTTACTCGCATTGAGGATGCGGAATTGGATGCCGGCGCGATCCGCGACCCGGGCCATCACGCCCCCCAGGGCATCGATCTCCTTGACCAGATGGCCTTTGCCGATGCCGCCGATGGCCGGGTTGCAGCTCATCTGCCCGATCGTTTCGATATTCTGGGTCAGGAGGAGCGTGCGGGCGCCGCAGCGCGCCGCGGCGAGTGCAGCCTCGGTACCGGCGTGCCCGCCGCCGACCACCACCACATCATATGGATCGCCAACAATCATGGAAGGAACCCAGGGCTCTGAACCCGCTCAGTTTACGCCAGAACCGAACGCGGATATTGCCACGGCGATGGGCCTGAAGCGAAGTCTTCCGCACGGGTCGCCCAGGCTCGGCGAACGGGTGCTCGAGTCCGCGCGGGCCGTGATTCTCGGGAAGGACCGGGAGCTGCGGCTCGCCCTGGCCTGCCTGCTGGCGCGCGGTCATCTGCTGATCGAAGACCTGCCAGGCGTGGGCAAGACCACGTTGGCGCATCTGCTTGCACGGCTGCTCGGACTCGATTACGCGCGCATCCAGTTCACGAGCGACCTCCTCCCCGCGGATGTGATCGGGGTGTCGGTCTACGACCGGGCGGCCGAGTCCTTTCGCTTCCATCCCGGCCCGGTCTTCTCGCAGTTGCTGCTCGCCGATGAGATCAATCGCGCCACGCCCAAGGCTCAAAGCGCGCTTCTCGAGGCGATGGAGGAGAGGCAGGTCACGGTGGAAGGCGAGACCCGCCCCCTGCCCGAGCCGTTTTTCGTCATCGCGACCCAGAATCCGCTCTTTCAGGTCGGCACCTTTCCCCTGCCGGAGTCACAGCTGGATCGCTTCCTGATGCGGATCCGGCTCGGCTACCCGACCGCAGAGCAGGAGAAGGCGCTGCTCACGGGCGAGGATCGACGCACCATGCTGGCACGACAGCAGCCGGCACTGACGCTCGAAGAGCTCACACGTCTGCAGCAGCAGGTGGCCGAGGTCCACGCCGCTCCCGCCATCATCGAGTATCTGCATGCGATCCTGCAGTTCACCCGCGGCAGCGAGCGTTTTCTCCATGGTCTGTCGCCCAGGGCCGGACTCGCGATCCTGCGCGCGGCCAAGGCCTGGGCGCTGCTGGCGGAGCGCGACTACGTGATTCCCGAGGACATCCAGGCGGTCCTGCCGGTGTGTGTCGCCCACCGCTTGGTCGCATCTGAGCACGGCGGGCGACTCGACGAGCAGGCAGTCGCTGCCGCGATTCTCGATCATGTGGCGATCGTCTAGCCCCAAGGCCCTCAGCAGCCTGTTCCGGCGAGTCCCGCGCGGGCTCAACGGCGTTGCGCGGGTCGGCCGTCGTCAGGTCTACATTCTCCCGACGCGGAGCGGGCTAAGTTTCGCGGCCGTCCTCCTGGTCATGCTGCTCGGGTCGCTGAATTTTCAGAATAACCTCGGGTTGCTGTTCACCTTCTTCCTCGCCTCCGTCGGCCTCGTCGCAATGCATCACACCTGGTTCAACCTGCTCGGCATCTCGATCAGGGTGCGAGGCGGCCCGCCCGTCTTCGCGGGAGGCGAGGCGAGCTTCGATGTGGTCATCGGCAGCGACGGGCAGCGGACGCGGTTCGACATCCGGGTACCGGCGCGTCGCGTGAGCCAGCAATCGATCGCGGTTCCCGGGGGCGACCAGCGAACGATCCGGGTTGGGCTGCCGGCGGCGCGACGCGGACTGCAGGCGCTCGACGAGTTAACCGTCGAGACGCGCTATCCGCTCCATCTGTTTCGCGCCTGGTGCTATGCGGAGACCGATGCCACCACGCTGGTCTATCCAAAGCCCGCGGAACAGGCGCCGGAGCCCGATCGCGCGGCCGGCGACAACCAACGGTGCGCACTGCAGGGCCGCTTGGGAACGGACGATTATCTCGGACCGCGCGCCTATCGCAACGGCGATTCACCGAGACAGATCGACTGGAAGGCATTCGCGCGCGAGCGCGGACTCGTCGTCAAACAATTCGGCGGCGAAGAGGGGGAGGATGTCTGGATCGATTGGTCGAAGGTCACTGCCCCCGACGCGGAAGCGCGGATCAGCCTCCTGACCCGCCAACTGCTCGACGCGGGCGAGGCGCGGGCGCGTTTCGGGCTGCGCCTCCCCGGGATCGAGGAGGGGCTGGGGCGCGGCCGCGCGCATCTCCAACGCTGCCTGGCCCGATTGGCGCTCTACGATCATGCCCAAGCGAACGACCCCCTCGATCGAGCGTCCTGAACGGACGCAGGTCCTCTGGCTCACGCTGCTGTTGCTCGCGGCGTACGTTCCGTTGGCCCCCCATCTGGCGTGGCAGATCAGCGCCTTCGTCGCGTTGCTCTTCGCGTTGCGGATCGCGGCAATCCGTTGGCCCGCGCTCATACCCGGGGCATGGGGGCTGGTGGTCCTGACACTGATCGGAGTCGCCAACGCGTTGTCGACATACGAGGGATGGTCCGGGCAAAGCGCGGGAGCAGCGCTGTTCGTATCCATGTTGGTGCTCAAGCTCATGGAGCTGCGCAGGAAGGAGGACCTCCGCCTGGCGACGACGCTCATCGGGTTCCTCGCCGTGGTGCAATTCCTGTTCGACCAATCGCCTTGGCTCGCTGTCTATCTGGGGGCCGTGGCTGTCGCCGGTCTCGCGTTGCTGGTCGACCTGAACGGCGGGCTCGGAGACACACCGGGCCGTGCGGCCATGGGGATCGCCGTGCGGGTCTCGGTGCAGGCCATCCCGCTCACCCTCGTGCTGTTTCTGCTGTTTCCGCGTCTCAGCGCCCCCCTCTGGCATCTGGGCACGGACCCCCGCAAGGGCACCACCGGAATCTCGGACACACTCGAGCCCGGCGCCATCAGCGAGCTGGTGCTCAATGGCGAGCTGGCTTTTCGGGTCCGCTTCGAGACCCCGCCACCGGATGCCAACCAACTCTACTGGCGCGGCCCGGTCCTCTGGCAGACCGATGGGCGACGGTGGTCCGCGGGTGCCGAGGCCATGGCCGCAGGGCCGGCCGGCGCGCTCCAGGACGCCTCTCGACCGATCCGGTACGAGCTGACGCTCGAGCCGACCGATCAGCGCTGGTTATTCGCATTGGACCGGCCGGTCAGCGTGCCCGAAGGGGCCTTCCTCACGCCTGACCACCGATTGCTCGCGCGCCACCCAATCAGCACACCGAGACGCTACCGGATGCTGTCCGCCCTCCGATACCGGACGGCCCTGCCCGATCGGGCCGGGCGCGAGGCCGGGCTGCAGATACCGGACAACGTCACGCACCGCATGCGCCGCTTGGCCGAAGACTGGCGGAGCCAGGCAGACAACGACTGGGATCTCGTCGAGCTGGGACTGCGCTTCTTCAACCGCGAGGCCTTCCACTACACCCTGCTGGCGCCGCGCTTGGGGCCGAATCCGGCGGACGAGTTTCTGTTTGAGACCAGGCGCGGTTTCTGCGAGCACTATGCGAGCAGCTTCGCGATCCTGATGCGGCTCGCCGGCATTCCCTCGCGCGTCGTTCTAGGATACTTGGGCGGTGAACCCAATCCTGTCGGCGGCTATCACATGGTTTGGCAGTCGGATGCCCACGCCTGGGTCGAGGTGCTGATCGAGGACCGGGGCTGGGTGCGTGTCGATCCAACCGCGGCGGTCGATCCCTCACGCGTCGACAACGGCAGTGCGTCGCGGATGTTGGGGTCGGGCGCTTCCGTGCGGTTCACGCTCGAGCAGAACGATGCGATCGCCCGGCTGGCCCGCAACCTGCGGCTCCTCGCCGATAGTCTGGACGCCGCCTGGCAGGACTGGGTGCTCGGGTTCTCCATGGAAGATCAGTTGTCCCTGCTGAAATGGCTGCGGCTCGGGGGAGCGCGCGAGTATGGCCTCGCGGCACTTCTTCTCGTCGCCTTCAGCCTGACGCTCAGCATCGTCTTGCTCGTCTCACTCCGCGACCGACCCCGGGTGGACCCGCTCGAGGCCGAATACGCCCGGCTGTGTCGGCGCCTCGCACGGGTCGGTCTAGAGCGTCGCCCAAACGAGGGGCCATGGAACTATGGCAGCCGGGTCAGGGCGCAACGGCCGGATCTGGCACCCACGGTCGACCGCTTTCTCCGCCTCTACGTCCCGGCTCGCTATGGCCGCGGTTGCGACCCGGAGATACACCGGGCGCTCATGAGCCTGGTACGGGGTTTTCGCCCCGGGGTTGACAAGGGCGCGCGCCCGGACTGTTGAGCGAACGGAGCGCGAAGACAGGATTGGATCATTGGCCCGCCGGGGCGTTACCAGGATAATCGCGCAAGGCGGCCGGATCGCCGCCGGAGGTCAGCGCCGAGCACGTCGACGCTCTCCTTCACCAGGCGCTGCTTGGTTGGCCATCCTGGCCACGAATCAGCACGGCAGTCGAAAACGGGGTTTCTTACTTCTCTCATTTTCAGCCGCTTGGGCGGCGGAAAATGGCGGGGCTTCCTGCCCCGGACGGGCAACGCTGAATACTTCAGCGTTGCCCTAACACAGAGAGAGCCCAGCAATACAACTGCATCGCGAATCACAAGGAGCGGCGTGATGAGAGCCCACAGGCCACTGTATGTTAAACAAAAAGCCGTGTGGCTGTTGTTTGGGGTCATCCTGCTGATCCCGGCATTATTCCGCATCATGCCCGCGGCTTTCAGTCAACGCCCGGATGCCGGACAGAGCACCGACAGCAGCGAATTCAGCTATCCTCAAGTGCACCCAACCCATCAACACATGCGGCTTCTGCTGGACAATGCGTTCGGTTACCTGAACCCGGCTCATGACATCGTGGATCCCGCATCGGGATATCCGGCAGAAGGCTGGAATCAGGAACCGGAGAATCGGCTCTTTCTGCGGTCCTTCACCCAGCTCACGGCCATTGGCGCCTGGATTGAGCTGCTGGCCAACGTTGCCGCCGGCTATGCGGACAATCCGTATCTCTCCAAAGAAGCTGCGCTGCGCGGACTCTCTCTCGCAGTGTCGACGCTACTCGATGATCAAGTGAACCCGGCCCTTGCATCGAAGGGGCTGCTGGTGAATTTCCTGGGACTTGAAGGCGGGGAGAGAAAGGGCCCGCTACTGGAATCGATCGAACGCAGGCAATTCATCGAAGCCTTTGGGGAGGGAGAAGGCCCTGCGATCTGGCTTGCCCTGGTGGAAAAGGGCTGGCTCCAGGAGGAAGACAACGGCCAGCGAGGGAAGATCCGCCGAGGCCAAGGATATGGGGCAGCGCATTTTGACGGGGTGCTTGCACCCTACTCAAAGGAGCCCATGAGATCTTCTGTCATGGGGCTGCTCGATCAAAGGGCGCTCACGATCATCTTCGGCGACAATGCCAATCTCACCGCATCTCTTGCCAAGTCGGTGGGCGCGCTCTCCCGGCCGGAGATCCGGGATGATCCGAGGGCTGTCGCTTTGAGGGAGCAGATGGAGCGCTTCATCGCCGGGCAACAAGAGGGCTATGCCCATTTCTTCGATCCTCGGACCGGCACCTTTTTCTTCGGCTGGGACGCCACTGCCGACCGCTTCGTCGGCTGGGGCGATGGCCACGGCAACTGGGTGACGGGCCAGATGAATTACTTCATCAACGAATTCCGCGGGCCATGGACATTCGTGGTGTTGCGATACGGGCTGCCGCTCGCATCGATCCGGAATGCGGGATTCAAGATCAGGCCGTACAGGCATCGCGATGGACGAGAGACATACGCCCTTGCGGCATGGGACGGGTCGGCCTTCCAGTTGCTTGGACTGTCTCTATTCATGCAGGAGGTCAACAACCCGGGCTGGCGAAGCAGTCTCCAAGCCCTCGTCGACGTTGAGCTCGATTTCTCGACGCGCGGGCGGCTGCCAGGTCTCTTGTCGGAGGCCTACAGCGGGAACGGAACCGAATACACGGGACTGATCGGGATTCCCGACGTCGCTGTCACCGATAAGTCGCTGAACACGCACGCCCCATCTCTGTATACACTTGGCGTCGCCTACATGATCGCGCCCGATGAAGTCGAAGCATTCCTGCGGGAGCATTGGCCCGTGATCTCAGGCCTGTTCACCCCCCACGGCCCCTGGGAAGGCTGGAACACCCTGACGAAGCAGGTGATTCCTTTCCAGACGACGGTGCACACCCTCTCTCTGATTCTTGGCGGGATCAACTCCGCGCAGGGGAACATGCGTCGATATCTCGAGGAGAAGCACCTCTACCGTCAACTTGAAGAGCTGTACAAACCCGGGGACAGACTGGACCTCTTGGCCGCCCACAATCAGATCCATCCCTGGTCCTCGGACGAGGGTCGCTTGGAATTCTCACGTCAAGAGGGCATGTGCCGTTTTTCGTCACACCTCACCGGAGCCGGAGGTCTCGCGTTCATTGTCCCGGGCGACGGCGCGGTCAGCCTGTCGAACGGGAGACTGGTGATCCGATTCCGCTCGGCGACGGAGATTCGCGACGCCACCGTTTCCGTCAAACGGGCCCCGGGCGATCCTCTTCCGCCGCCGGTCATCCCCATCGAGATATTCACGCAATTCAAACAGACGGCGGACGGTGAGATCGAGATCGTTCTGCCGGCAAGCCCGGCCCTGGACGGGATCAAAGAGATTTCCCTGACCTTTCGAGCCAACGGAAGACAGGCACCGGTGGACGTCTCGATCATCGGGTTTGACTTCATACCCTTTGCTTCCGCACTCGACTCGCCGAGGTGAGCAGGGCACTTTGGGGGCGCCTAGCAGCCGGAGGTTTGCTGTGTCCGATCTGCGGGTTGATCGAACGGTCAACGGAACGGCGGCGGTGGCGGAGCGGTTCGAACGGGCAGTCGCACTGCTGCGCGCAGCCGTCCGAGCAACGCCCGTGCTCGCTGCGGTCCTCATCGCCATCGCCTGCACGCCCCCGGTGGACCGGCGTCCCGCGGACGTCTTGGTCGTTGGTCAGACCGCCGAGCCGAAATCCCTGGATCCCCATGTCACCACTGCCCTCAACGACTTCCGGATCCTGGTGAATCTCTACGAAGGCCTGGTGCGCTTCAGGAACGGCACGTTGGAGCCCGAGCCGGCCCTGGCGTATCGCTGGGAGATCAGCGAAGACGGTCGGCAGTACACCTTCTTCCTGCGACAGGGTGTGCGTTTTCACGATGGTGCCCCGTTCGATGCAGAGGCCGTCCGGTTCAACATCGAGCGGATGCTCAGAGAGGATCACCCGTTCCACCATACAGGCCCCTTTCCGCTCGCGTTCTTCTTCGAGACGATCGAATCGGTGCAGATCGTCGATCCCTACCAGGTGAGGTTTCTTCTCGCTGAGCCCTTTGCGCCGCTGCTCTCCAATCTTGCCTACCCGACCGGGCTCATGGTCTCGCCCGCGGCGGTGCGCCGACACGATCTGGACTTTGGCAGGCGGCCCGCGGGTACCGGGCCCTTCCGGTTCGTCGACTGGGAGCCTCGCCGACGGGTGATGCTGGAGCGCAACCCGGACTACTGGGGCGCGGCGGCGCTTCCGCGAGTGCTGGTCTTCCGCCCCCTCACAGATCCCATGACCCGTGTCACCGAGCTGATGGCGGGCGGAATCGACATCGTCACCGAGCTCTCCCCGGACAACGTAGCCCTGCTTCGACGTGACCCTCGCTTCGAGGTCCACGAGCGAGCAGGTCCGCATTTGTGGTTCCTGATTCTCAACACCCGGGAGGGACCGTTTCGCGACCGACGTGTCCGCCAGGCGGTCAATTACGGGGTCGACAAAGACGCGCTCGTGCGGCATGTGCTTCAGGACACGGCGAGGGTTGCTGCGGGGCCGGTGCCAACGGCCTTCGGATGGGCACACGACGAGGGATTGGAGCCCTATCCCTACGACCCCGAGCGCGCGCGCTCACTGCTGCGCGACTCCGGTTACGGGGACGGTCTCTCTTTGCGTCTGATGGCGCCCACCAGCGGCTCGGGGATGCTGGCACCGGTGCAGATGGCAACGGCCATCCAGGGCGATCTCGCGAGGATCGGGGTTGATCTGGCGATCGAGACCTACGAGTGGAATACCTTCCTTGCCAAGGTGAACCGGGGACTCGCTGGACAGGCGGACATGGCGGAGATGGCCTGGATGACCAACGATCCGGACACCCTTCCGTACTTGGCCTTGCGCAGCCGCGCCATGCCGGAGGCGGGCGGGTTCAACTCGGGCTATTACAGGAACCCACAAGTCGATTCGCTGATCGAGTCGGCGCGCGGGAGCACCGACCCCGCCGAGCGCGCGCGCCTGTATCGGGAGCTGCAGCGCCTGGTGCATGCGGATGCGCCCTGGCTGGTCGTGGCGAGCTGGCGGCAAAACGCCGTCGCCGCGCAGGGGCTGGAGGGTTTCGCCCTCCAACCCTCGTTCTTCCTCCTGCTGCGCGATACGACGAGGGCTGACCCGTGACAGGCTATGCGCTGCGCCGCCTGCTTCAGCTCGTGCCGGTGCTGCTCGGGATCTCGATCGTGGTCTTTTTTATCACGGCGCTGCTGCCCGGGGACCCGGCGCTCGCCATCCTCGGCCCCTACGCCACACCGGAGTCATTGGCCTCCCTGCGCGCGGAGCTCGGGCTTGACCGGCCTGTATGGCAACGCTACGTGGTTTGGCTGGGCAACGTCGTGCAAGGCGACCTGGGCCGCTCCGTCACCCTGCAGCGGCCGGTGATCGACGAGATCGCAGAGCGTCTCGGACCAACCCTGCTGCTTGCAGGGACCGCTTTGGGGCTCTCCGTTGTGCTAGGGCTCGCCGCCGGCGCGGTCGCCGCCGCCCACAGGCAACGATGGCAGGACAACGCGCTGACGCTCGCCGTGCTTCTCGGCATCTCCACACCCCAGTTCTGGCTCGCGCTGCTGCTCGTCCTGGTGTTCGCCGTGTGGCTCCAATGGCTTCCGGCGAGCGGCATGATCTCGGTCTACGGAGGCGGGGACCTGGGCGATCTGCTGCGGCACCTGGTCCTCCCCACGATCAGCCTGGCCTTGGTGGCGACCGGCGTGCTGGCGCGCCTCGGCCGCACCGCCATGCTGGAGG
This sequence comes from Thiocapsa sp., assembly GCF_022340925.1. Classification (GTDB taxonomy): domain Bacteria; phylum Pseudomonadota; class Gammaproteobacteria; order Chromatiales; family Chromatiaceae; genus Thiocapsa. The sequence goes on along the minus strand of NZ_JAJDNA010000056.1, from coordinate 3,407 downwards.
AGCTGTCCCAGGATTATGTGCGCATGGCGCGGGCCAAGGGTTTGACGGAGCGTCAGGTCGTTTACAGGCACGCGTTTCGGAGCATGCTTGGTCGGATGATGCCGCTCATCGGCCTCCAGGCCGGCTTCCTGCTGAGTGGCGCTGTCTATGTCGAGACCGTGTTCCAGTGGCCAGGCATGGGCCGCATGCTGGTGGATGCCATCTCGACGCGTGACCTCCTCCTGGTGCAGGGTGGGGTGCTGGTGCTGGCCTCGGCCTATGTCTTGGTCAACCTGCTCGCCGATGTCCTGCAGCACCTGCTGGATCCGCGGGTTCGGCTGCGGTGACCGCCGGGGTCATGGCGAATCTCCAGGGTCCGCCGGGCTGGCGGCGGTTTCGCGCCAACCGGCTCGCGCTGTTCGGGCTTGGCCTGGTGGCATCGCTGACGACGCTCGCTGCCGCGGCGCCGATACTGCCGCTGCCCGATCCCTTCACCACCGACCTGACCCAGCGGCTGTTGCCGGCCGGCAGCGCCGTGCACCTCCTCGGTACCGACCAGCTGGGTCGGGACCTGTTGTCCCGTCTGGTCTGGGGAACCCGCGCGAGCCTGGCCGTGGGCTTCTTTGCCGTGCTCATCGCCGCATTCTTTGGAACCCTGCTCGGGCTGGTGGCGGGCTGGTTCCGCGGCTGGGCCGATACGCTGCTCATGCGCGGAATCGACGTGCTGCTCGCCTTCCCCTATCTGTTGCTGGCGCTGGCCATCGTGGCGGCTCTCGGTCCGGGGCTGCGCAACGCCATGATCGCCATCGCCGTCGTCAACATCCCTTTGTTCGCCCGAACGTTGCGAGGGGAGGTGCTGGGCCTGACCGAACGTGCCTTCGTCGACGCGGCCCGGCTCGCGGGCGCAGGGCATGGCCGCATCCTGTTTCGGGAGCTGCTCCCGAATGTGCTCCCCACGGCCGTCGTCATGATGTCAACCAGTCTGGGCTGGATGATCCTGGAGACCGCAGGGCTGAGCTTCCTGGGCCTGGGGGCTCAGCCCCCCGCCGCGGACCTGGGAAGCATGCTGGGAAGCGCGCGCGAGCTCCTGACCACCGCGCCGTGGGTTGCCCTGCTCCCCGGAATCGTGATCCTGCTCCTCACGGCGGGCATCAATCTGGCGGGCGACGGGTTGAGGGACCTGCTCGACCCCCGTCTGCGCGGGGAAGCGGGGGCGTGGCCCGCTTCCCCGGCCGCCGGGCCGGCGGAGGCAAGCCAATCTCCGCCGTCCGAAGCGCTGCTGCGCGCAGAAGGCCTGTCGACCCGCTTCGTTCGCGACGGCGCGAGCTACCGGGCGGTCGACGATCTGACCTTCGATCTGGCCGCGGGCGAGCGGCTCGCGGTGGTTGGTGAATCCGGGTCGGGAAAGACGGTCACGGCCCTGTCGCTGCTGGGTCTCGTGCCCCCGCCGGGGCGAATCGTGAGCGGACGCCTGTTCTTTCGGGGTGAGGATCTGCTGCAGGTATCCGAGGCGCGGCGGCGCGAGCTGCGGGGCAATGCCATCGCCTACATCCCCCAGGACCCCATGACCGCGCTGAGCCCGGTGCTCACCGTGGGCGCCCAAATCGGCGAGACCCTGCGAGCCCATCGTGCAATCAGCCGAAAGGAGGCGCTCTGGCGTGCGCACGAGCTTCTTGCCCGGGTGCGCATCCCACAGCCGTCGGAGCGCCTCGCGGCCTATCCCCACGAGCTCTCCGGGGGCATGCGCCAGCGCGTCCTGATTGCCATGGCCCTCGCCAACGATCCCGCGCTGATCATCGCGGATGAAGCCACGACCGCGCTCGACACCACCGTGCAATCGGAGATCCTGCTGCTCCTCGACTCCCTGTGTGCGGAACGAGGTGCCGCGTTGCTCTTCATCAGTCACGACCTGGGGGTGGTGGCGCGCCTGTGCGACCGCGTGCTCGTGATGTACGCCGGCCAAGCAGTGGAGGAGGCCGGGCTGGATCGACTCCTCGCGCGGCCGCAGCACCCCTACACCCGGGCGCTCCTCGACTGCGTACCGGAGCTCGGACGCCCGGACAAGACCTTAAGGCCCATCGGAGGACAGCCGCCGCCGCTCGACGACCTTCCCGCCGGCTGCCATTTCGCCCCGCGCTGCACCTATGTCCGGCCCGCTTGTCGGGACCGTGGTATCGCCCTAAGAACCGCGGCGGAGCGGCACCGGGTGCGCTGTCTCCGTGCGGAGGAGCTTCCGGCGTGGCGCCCCTGATCGAAGCGCGCTCGATCGCCAAGACATTTGTTCGGGACTCCGGGTGGTCGCCGGGTGCGCGGCGCCGAGCTCGCGCCCTCGGCGCCGTCTCGGTGGTGCTGAGGCGGGGCACGAGTCTCGGGCTGGTGGGCGAGTCCGGGAGCGGAAAATCGACGCTGGCGCGGATCTTGATCGGACTCGAGGCCCCCACGTCGGGCGAGCTGCTCTGGGAGGGTCGCCGGGCGGCAAGCTTCACGCGGACTGACTGGCAGGCGTGCTGGCGCAAGGTGCAGTACGTTTTTCAGGACGCGCAAAGCGCGCTCAATCCGCGCCATACCGTGGGAGGAGCACTGGAGGCGCCGCTCGCCAGCCTGCTCGGGGTCAAGGGCACCGAGCGCTCCAAGCGCATCGATGCCTTGTTGGGACGGGTCGGTCTGGCCGGGAGCCTCCGCCACCGTTACCCCCATGAGCTCTCAGGCGGTCAAGCCCAGCGCGTGGTCCTCGCCCGCGCGCTCGCGGTGCAGCCCGAGGGGCTCATACTCGACGAGCCGGTTTCGGCCCTGGATGTCTCCATCCAGGCCCAGATTGTGACTCTGCTGAAGGATCTGCGTCGCGACTTGGGCCTGACCTATTTGTTTATCTCCCATGACCTGGCGGTCGTTGAGCAGCTCTGCAGCGAGATCGCGGTCATGAAGGATGGACGCGTGATCGAGCGGGGCGACCGAGATGCGGTGCTGTGCAACCCTCGGGTCGAGTACACCCGAAGCTTGATCGCGGCCGCGCGCGGCGTGAGCGCTGGGCGCCGCGCTGGCTTGCCCGTGGCAATGCGCAGCCCCTTGGCGTAGTCGATGCGGGCGGGAATCGAGCCTGACTTTGGGCTTGAGACGGTCCTCGAGGTCGGCGACCCCGCACGTCGCGCGGAGCGCCGCTCGCAGCCTCTGCCAACCAAACGCGGACATCGGTGGTACGCGCAGGCGGCGCAGTGCACTTGGGACCAACCCTCGAGAGGTCGGATCGCTTGACCCTATACCCCAATCTTGTTGACTCGCCCCCAAGCGGGCAGGCAACGCACGCCTTAACCGCGGGCGGTCTCGCGGACTCGGCTGGGCGCCCGGCCGGTCCAGCGCCTGTAAGCGCGGGAGAAGCTGGACAGCTCGGAGAAACCCAGCAGAAAGGTGATCTCAGCCAGGGAGCGCCC
>NZ_JAJDNA010000048.1 GCF_022340925.1 Thiocapsa sp. | reverse complement strand
TGATAGGGAGGTACGCGCGCCTCCTTGTGTACGCCGAGAGCCGCTTCCAGCAGTGACCGTCCGGCCGCGCTGGCGTTGACGGCGTTGACCAGGCTGTTCACCACGGGGATCCCGGCCAGCGATCCCACCGAATCGGTGCTGGTCAGGATTCGATCACGGAATTTCACCTTACCCTGCCGATACTTCACCGCCTTGGCGCGGAGCATCAGGTGCGGGAAGTCCAGATTCCACTCATGGGGGGGCACATAGGGACATTTCGTCATGTAGCAGAGGTCGCAGAGGTAGCAGTGGTCGACCACGTTCCAATAGTCGTCCTTGGCGACACCGTCGACCTCCATCGTCTCCGACTCGTCAACCAGGTCGAAGAGCGTCGGGAAGGACTGACACAGACTCACGCAGCGACGGCAACCGTGGCAGATGTCGAAGACCCGTTCCAGCTCTTTGAGAAGGGAGCCTTCGTCGTAGAAATCGGGGCCCTGCCAATCGAGCGGGTGGCGGGTGGGCGCCTCGAGGCTGCCCTCGCGAATACCTTGCGTCGCCATCATTCAACCTCCCCTGTGCCAGTTGTGATCGTTTCCCCGCGACGGAGACGCTGATGGATCGGTGATCCTCGCCGTCAATCAGCGTGGAACAGCGGAACGCGGTTTCTCTGCTCCTTCCCCTTCAGTCCTCGAGACGGCTTCAGATCGCGGCCCCCCAGGTGTCGCCGATGCACCCGATGCTTTAGCCCTTGCCTAACTGTAGACGCACAGCGAGCGGGGTTCCAATCGCCATGGCGAATCGGAATCATCGTCGGGACCGAGCGATATTGCGGCCTCAACATCCCGCACGCGGTAGCGGAGGGGATCGGGGGATCGGTCAGAGCAGCTTTTCGATCGCCTTGACGACCTTGCGATCCTCCGGCTTCGTGAAGCTGACGTAGTGGTCGACCAGGTTTCCATTGCGGTCGATCAGATACTTGTAGAAGTTCCATTTCGGATAGGGCGCGCCCGCGTCGGCCAGACGCTGAAACAAGGGCGCGGCGACGCCTTTCTTGACGCTGACCTTCTCGAACATGGGGAACTCAACGGAATAGGTGAGGCGGCAGAATTTCTCGATCTCCTCCTCGCTGCCCGGCTCCTGGTTGGCAAAGTCGTTGGACGGGAAGCCCAGCACGACGAGGCCTCGGTCCTTATATTTGCGGTACAGAGCCTCGAGCCCGTCGTACTGCGAGGTGAAGCCGCACTTGCTGGCGGTGTTGACGACCAGCAGGACCTTGCCTTGGTAGGCTTCGCAGAGGTTGACCACTTCGTCACCGGCGAGCCGGCGCACCTCGACATCGAGCAGGGATGGGCAGGACTCGGTGGCGGCACCGGCCGAACTGGTCATGGCGGCGATTCCGAGTGCGAGCAGGGTGTTCCTCATCTTCAGCATCTCCGGGTGGGGCGAATATGTTTCGTCCTGCTCCGAGGTGATGGAAAAAACGCCGAATGCAATCCCGACACGGGTGGGGGCAAGGATTTGAAAACCCGCAGGCGGCACCAACCTGACCGATAGGGGTCCGGCTGCGGCACGGCGAGCTGGAAGCGCTCGGTCCGTTCCGGTTTGGAAAACGCGTGCCGAGCGCTGCGCGACGGATCGAGACGGCGGGTCAGGGCAGAGAACGACGCTGAATGAGGAGCAGGATCGACGATGAGCGACTGGGTCAAGGCGGAGATCACTGGCAGGCATGCCTGGGCGGATGGTCTCTACAGCATGCAGTTCGAAGGGCCGGTCGCTGACTTCAAGGCGGGCCAATATATCAAGGTTGCGCTGGATATCGAGGGCGATCGCGTCGGTCGCCCCTATTCGCTGGTCAATCCGCCGCAGGAGCGCCCGCTCGAGATCTTTTTCAACGAAGTGCCGGAAGGGCCGCTCACCCCGCGTCTTTCGGATCTGGGCCCGGGCGAGCAGGTCTGGTTGTCCGAGAAGCCGGGCGGGATCTTCACGCTCGAGACGGTCGAGTCCGCCGAGACCTTATGGCTGCTCGCCACCGGGACGGCGCTCGGGGTCTACCTCTCGATTCTGCGGACATCGGATCCGTGGGAACGCTTCGAGCGCGTCGTCCTGGTCCACGGGGTGCGGCACGCGACCGACCTGACCTACGGGGAGACGCTGGCCGCGATCGCCGAGCGCCGGGGCGGCCGATTCGGCTTCGTCCCGGCGGTCAGCCGCGAGCCTGTGCCCGGTGCGATGGCCGGGCGGATCACAGCGCTCCTCACGAGCGGCGCCCTGGAGTCGCACGTGGGTGCGGTCATCGCTCCGCACAGCAGCCACGTGATGCTCTGCGGGAACTCGGCGATGATCAAAGAGGTCAAGACGATCCTGGAGGAGCGCGGCCTGGCCAGGCACCGGCGTCACGCCCCGGGTCAATACACGACCGAGCAGTATCACTGAGCGAAAGGCCGGCGGTTTGAATGAACGAGGCTGCCACGACCCTCGAGACGCTGGTCCGACTGTCGGGCGACGTCGCGGGGCAATCGTCCCGAAACGCCAAGGTTTCGTTGATCGTCGCGCTGCTGCGACGGCTCGAACCCGGCCAGTCGGCATTGGCCGCCAGCTACCTCGCTGGTGAGATCCCGCAGGGCCGGATCGGCATCGGACCGGCGCAGATCGACGCCCTCCGCAGTGCGAAGCCGGCAGCGACCCCCCGGCTGACACTCGGAGAGGTCGATCGCACCCTGGAGGAGCTGTCCGGGATTTCGGGGGCCGGGTCCCAGGTGCGGCGGCGTTCTTTGCTCGAATCGGTGTTCGAGCGCGCCTCTTTCGCGGAGCGATCGTTCCTCGCCCGGCTGCTGCTGGGTGAGCTCCGACAGGGTGCGCTCCGGGGCCTGGTGATGGAGGCCGTCGCGCAGTCCGCCGGTCTGCCCCCGGCACTCGTGCGGCGCGCCCTGATGCTTTGCGGCGATCCGGCGCATGTTGCACGCACCGCATTCACGGCCGGTGCCGACGGTCTGCGCGCGATCCGGCTGGAGCTCTTCCGCCCCGTCCTTCCGATGCTGGCCCAGCCCGCGCGGGATCTGGAGGACGCTCTCGCCCGCCTGGAACAGCCCTTCCTCGAGCTCAAGCTCGATGGGGTGCGTGTGCAGGTCCATAAGCTCGGCGAAGAGGTCCGCGTCTACAGCCGCCAGGGATACGAGGTGACTGCGGCGGTGCCGGAGATCCCACAGTTGATCCGTTCGATCCCCGTCGCCGACCTGGTGCTGGATGGCGAGGTCCTGGCCCTGCGTCCCGACGGGCGACCGCATCCGTTTCAGACCAGCATGCGCCGCTTCGGCAGGCGCATCGACGTCGCGAGCCTGTGCGCCGAGTTGCCGCTGCATGGCTTCATGTTCGATTGCATTCAATGCGACGGCGCGGTGCTGATCGACGTGCCGGCGCGGGAGCGCTTCAGGATCCTCTCCGAGGTCCTGCCCGGGCATGCCCTCGTGCCGCGGGTTCGTACCGCCGACGTGGATCAGGCACGGGCGTTCTTCGCGCGGGCACTGGCCATGGGTCATGAAGGACTCATGGCCAAGGACCCCGACGCGCCTTACGAGGCCGGCGCACGGGGTCGTGCCTGGCTCAAGATCAAGCCGACGCAGACCCTCGATCTGGTGGTGCTGGCGGCAGAGTGGGGCAGCGGGCGGCGCCGTGGCCGGTTGAGCAACCTCCACCTGGGTGCGCGTGATCCGGCCGGCGGATTCGTGATGCTGGGCAAGACCTTCAAGGGGTTAACTGATGCCATGCTCGACTGGCAGACCGCCCGTCTCACCCAGCTGGCCCTCGCCCAGGAAGGTCAGGTCGTCCAGGTTCGGCCCGAGTTGGTCGTCGAGATCGCCTTCAACGAGCTCCAGGAGAGCTCGCACTACCCGGGCGGACTGGCGTTGCGGTTTGCGCGCGTGAAGCGCTACCGTCCGGACAAGCCGCCCGAGCAGGCCGACGGCATCGAGCAGGTCCGTGCGCTCTTTCGACGACAGGTCGCCTATTCGTCCTGAACCTGCGGGAAGCGCGTTTCATTCGTGACTGAGATGCAGAATCCGCCTTGCCGACATCTGGTGCTGGTGCTCGGGGACCAATTGGACCCGCGTGCCGCCGCGCTGCGTGACCTGGATCCGGTCCGCGACCAGGTCTGGATGTGCGAGGCCGTCGAGGAGTCGACGCACGTGCCCTCGCACAGGGCGCGGATCCTCCTCTTCCTGTCGGCGATGCGCCGCTTTCGGGATCGTCTGGCCGCGTCGGGCGTCCGCGTGCACTATCGCGCGTTGGACGTGGAGGGCGACCCTTCCCTCGCGGCAGGGTTGCGCAAGGCGATCGACGCGCTGCGCCCAGGCCTCCTGATCCTGACCGAGCCGGGGGAGCACCGCGTCCTCCTCGTGTTGGAGGCAGTCGCGGCGGAGACCGGTGTGCCCCTCGAGGTCCGTCGCGACGCGCACTTCATCTGCTCCAGGGCGGATTTCGACCAGTGGGCCGAGGGCCGCAAGGCGCTGCGCCAGGAGCATTTCTATCGCCATCTGCGCAGGCGGGAGGGCATCCTGACGGAAGGCACCGGGGACGCGCTGCGACCGGTCGGCGGGAAATGGAATCTGGATCAGGAGAACCGCAAGGCGTTCGGTCGGAAGGGACCCGGTCGGGTACCTCGGCCGCTCGGCTTTCCCCCCGATGAAACCACACGCGCGCTGATCGGTTTGATTCAGCGCCGATTTCCGGATGCACCCGGATCCCTGGACGGGTTCGATTGGCCACTTACCCAGCTCCAGGCCAACCAAGCCCTCGATGATTTCGTCCGCAACCGTCTTCCGGCTTTCGGGCCATGGCAGGACGCGATGTGGACCGGCGAGCCCTATCTCTATCACGCACGCCTCTCCGCGGGCCTGAATCTGAAGCTGCTCGACCCGCGCGCCGCGGTCGGCGCGGCGGTCGAGGCGTTCGAGGCGGACCGGGCCCCACTAGCGTCGGTCGAAGGCTTCGTTCGCCAGATCCTCGGCTGGCGCGAGTACGTGCGCGGGATCTACTGGCGCGCGGGGCCCGGTTATCCGGGCTCGAACGCGCTCGAGGCGCACCAGCCGCTTCCAGCCTTCTACTGGGACGGACGGACCGAATGCGCTTGTTTGGCGACGGTGGTCGGGCAAGTCCTCGAGCACGGATACGCGCATCACATCCAGCGGCTAATGGTGACCGGACTCTTTGCCCTCCTGCTCGGGGTCGAGCCGCGCGCGATCCATGCCTGGTATCTGGCGATGTTCGTCGACGCGGTGGAATGGGTCGAGGCGCCCAATGTGATCGGGATGAGCCAATTCGCCGATGGCGGGGTCCTCGCCTCGAAACCCTATGTTGCCAGTGGTCAATACATCAACCGAATGAGCAACTATTGCGGGCAGTGCCGCTTCGACCCGGGAGAGGCCCTGGGTGAGAACGCCTGTCCTTTCACGACGCTGTACTGGGACTTCTTGGCTCGGCATGAGGGACGCTTCGCCGCCCACCCGCGAACGGCGCTGCAGTGGCGAGCGCTCGCGCGACTGGGCGCCGGCCGCCAGCGCGCGATACGACGCCAGGCGGACGGACTCCGTGCGGCGCTGGCTTGAGGTGATGCTCACAGCCGTGCTCGTCATCCGACCCTGTGCGGGGCAGAAAGCCCCGCTGTTTTCCGCCGCGTAAGCGACTGAAAATGAGGGCAACCTCGAACCGCATTTTCGCTTTCCGTGGTGATGGTCGGCCAGGATAGCCGATCGATCAGCGCCTTAGCGCAAGGGCCTTGTCAACACCGATGAGCTTGAGCTTCGCCTCCGAACGGCCACTGTGCCGGGTCAGTCCGAGTCCGCGCCGCAACGGCGCCTTCACCAACCACCAGGTTCGGAGGTGAGCCGTTGAGTGCAGACGTGATCATCATCGGTGCTGGCCTGTCCGGGCTCGCCTGTGCCATCACGCTCCGTGAGCAGGGGCTGGAGCCGCTGCTGGTCGAGGCATCCGATGCGGTCGGCGGGCGCGTCCGCACCGACCGACGGGACGGCTTTCTACTGGATCGCGGGTTTCAGGTCTTGCAGACCTGGTATCCGGAGGCCCGCCGGTTTCTCGACTATGAGCGACTGGATCTTCGCCCCTTCTATCCAGGCGCCTTGGTCCACACCCAGGGTCGGATATATCGAGTCAGCGACGTCTGGCGCCGCCCGACACGGCTACCCGAGATGCTGCTCTCGCCGGTCGGCAGCCTGGCCGACAAGGTCAGGCTCCTGGGTCTGCGCAGACGCTGTCTGCGCGGTGATCTCAAAGCGCTCTATTCCCGCCCGGAGCGCGAGGCATCGACCCTGCTTCGCGAGCTCGGGTTCTCGGCGGGAATGATCGAGCGGTTCTTCAAGCCCTTTTTCAGCGGCGTTTTTTTCGAGCCCGAGCTGGGCGTGTCCTCGCGCGCGTTCGAGTTTGTGTTCCGCGCCTTCGCGCTCGGCGATACGTCGCTGCCGGCCCGCGGCATGGGTGAGATCCCGGCGCAATTGGCGCAACGGCTGCCACGGGAGGGGATTCGGCTCGGTTGTCACGTCGAGCGGATCCTCGATCAGGAGATCGTGCTGGATTCGGGTGAACGGCTAAGCGCCAGCACCATCGTGGTGGCAACCGAGGGCAGCGAGACGGCCCGACTGCTCGGTGTGGCCGGCGGCGGGTCCCAAGCCGGTCGCGGAACCACTTGTTTCCATTTCGCCGCGAGCGCGCCGCCGATCGAGGGCCCTGATCTGCTGGTCAATGGTGAGGGGCGAGGGCGGATCAACAGTCTCCTGTGCCCCAGCAACCTCTCGGCCCACTATGCCCCGCGTGGGGAGAGCCTGGTGACCGTGAACGTCCATGGAGCGGATGACGATCCCAATACACTGGAGACCGGGCTGCGCCGCGAGCTGATCGGCTGGTTCGGTAATCAGGTCCTCTCCTGGAAGCGGCTTGCGGTCTATCGGCTGGCGCGCGCCCTGCCGGCCCAGTCGCCGCCAGTCAGCTATCCGGGCGCGGTGACCCTGCGCCAGTCGAGCTGGCTCTGGACCTGCGGCGAGTATCGATCCGCCCCCTCGATTCAATGGGCACTCCATTCCGGTCGCCGCGCGGGGGAGGAGATCGCCGGCAGTCTGCTCGGTCAACGCCCGGCTGAAGCGATCGAGCGTGCGCCTCTCACCAGAGGTCTGCACTGGAGCGATCCCTGAGCCGGCCGGTCGGCGCGTGCTCCATCCGAGCCGCGCGCACGGCGCAGGACCGGTCTGTCCGACCCGCACGCGGCCCGCCCGAATAAGATGGGCCATCCGCGCTGGCTCCGGAAAGGTCGCACGGCCATCCGGTCCGGATGCCGCTGCGCAGCGACGCGAACGCTCGAAGGGTTGTCGTGTGCGAAACGCAAGGTCGTGAACAGGTTGCACCTGTTATGCGGATCTCCTATCGTAGCTGCTCGGCAAAACGATAATCCTATCCGGAGTTTGGAGCATGAGATCTTCGATTGTGCGTGCGCTGGCCTTGTCTCTCGCCCTCGCGGCCCCCCTGGCTGTTTCCCCGTCGGCCACTGCCAGTGCCTCCGAAACGGAGCCGGATCCGGATCTCGGCGAACGACTGCATCGCCAGTGCGCCCTCTGCCACGGCCTGTACTCGCAGGGCATCCTCGGTGGCAAGTATCCTCGTCTGGCAGGCTTCCCCGACTACTATCTGCTCAAGTCGCTGAACGATTATCGCGACGGCGAGCGCGAGCACGCGGCGATGGTGGTGGTCGGCGGCCTGCGCACCCTCTCTGACCACGACGTAGCGAGTCTCGCCGCCTATATCGCCAGCATCGATCTCAACGAGGTCCATCCGCTCGATGTCCCGACCCCCGACGGGGCGGATGTCGAGAATGGCGAGGACCTCTACCGCAGCGACTGCAAGACCTGTCACGGGCGCTCCGCTGAAGGCATCAAACGCAAGGAGAGCCCCCAGCTCGCGGGGCAGTACGACGGCTATCTCCTGCGTCAGATCGGACGGTTCAAGGAGGGCAAACGGATGCACGCGAACGACCCGGAAGATGAGACGTTCGTGGACTATAGTGACCAGGAGATCCTCGATATCGTCGGATTCGTGACCACGCTCGACGACCAGGACTGACCCCTGCGGCGCGCGTCTTAGCCCATCGAGCTATTTGAGGATATAAGAATGAAAGAACTGTTACCTGTCGTTGCCCTCGTGCTCGCCGTCACCACGCCTTTGTGGGCGGCCGATGAAGCGGCCCCCGAGATTCGCGTGTCCGACGTCGAGCACACCGTGCTCAAAGTGGGCCTGGCGCCGGGCGTCACGGCCGACGCCGCGGGCGAGGCCATGTTGTCGAAGGCGGTCGAGCTCAACATGCGTCTGGTCGCACACCTGAATGTCGGAAAGGAGGTTAGCAGTCGCGGCATCGACTCGATGCGTCTGGAGATCTTTCAGTTCTGCAATCCGGAGGACGCGGTCAAGATGGCGCGCTTCAATACCATCTTTGCCGCCTATATGCCCTGCAGCATCGCGCTGGTCGAGGACAACGACGGCCGGATCTGGCTGCAGATGCTCAACCTCGACATGTTGATCAGCGCCTATAATCTGCCCCCCGAGCTGCAGGCCCTCGCGCTCGGCATCAACGGGCAGATGCTCGACATCATCACCGCCGGAGCCACCGGGGAGTTCTGATCGTCCGCCTGTCGGCCGGCCAGGCCGGCCCGACCCTCTAATCGCGGGGTTCGGGGGTCGGGCGGCTGCGCCAATAGCGCCGCGTCGGCAGAAGGAGGTACTGGGTCAAGACCACGACCAAGGCGGCCGCGCCCAGGATGGCCAGCGGACGGGCCGCCGAGTGGTAGCCGCCGTCGTTGTAGACCAGGGCGATCGCCAGGATGGAACCCAGGGTCACGAAGGCGAGATGAACCGAGAGCTCGGTCGCCGGACCTGCCCAGTGGGCCGCCAGCCGCGCACCGATCCAGGCCGCGATCGCCCCGCCGAGCAGACCGGCGGCCACATCCACCGGCCAATGGACCCCGACTGCGACCCGACTCAACCCCACCAAGACTGCCAGCAGCAGAAAGAGTGCCCTGAGTCCGCTGCGAGGCGTGTGGTAGATGAGCACACCGAAGAACACCGCAGCGGTCACGCTGTGCCCGGATGGAAAGCTGGCGCGCCGGTGCCCGGGGCCGATCAGATTGAAGGCTTCGGCGGCGAGCACACCCGGCGGGCGGGTGGCATCGAGCAGCGTTTTCAGTCCACGGCTGTAGGCGATCGCGACCACCGCCGAGAGGATCAATGCCCAAAAGACCCGCGGGTAGCGCAATGCGAAAAGCAGCGCCAGCGCGAAGCTGACGCGCTCGTCGCCCAAGACGGTCAGCCATTCCCAGACCCAATCCGGGTATGCTGCGGCCGCGCTGTTGACCTGGATGAAGCCGGCGTGGTAGCCGCCCGCCAGACAGAGCGTCAGGGCGACGATCAGGCAGACCCACGCCCAGCGCGTCAACCAGAGCGCCCCGCTCGGCGAATACAGCTCCGTCCTTGACGCACCCGCCTCCAGACGGTCGCCAAGGTCCTGGCGCCAGAACCCGATCAGACCACCGCTCATTCGCCGTCTGTCTCCGCTGGACTCGGCTCGCCCAAGTGCACCAAGGCGACCGGGCCGCGCTGATAGACCAGCTCCTGCGGCAGTTCGGGGTAGTCCCTGGCCAAGGCCTCGAGCTTGTCGACCCGCAAGAAGACCAATTCGCCCGGCAAGGGCGGGCGGTTTGGCGTGATGGCATCTCGATAGACGCTGAAGCTTGGCATGGAGGTGCGATAGACCGAGGTGGGGAGACCGAGTTGTCGCGCCAGCAGCCCCGCCTCTTTGACCGGTGCCTGCATGACCGCGAAGACGCGCGGCACCAGGATGCCATAGACGACCAGGGTCTGAATCACGCCGGCGAGAATCAGGCGTTGCCAAAGCGGTCGCCGCGACCAGAGCAGCAGGCCGATCAGGGCGGCCAGGCCGGCGAGCATTGCGCCGAGGTAGGCCGGTCCCAGGAGCCCGCCCGCCTCTTCGAACATAGCCACCTCGTGCGCCTTGTCCGCTTGGGATTCGGCCAGACCGACGACCCAAGGCAGCGCCGCCAACAGAGCCAGGAAGAGCAGTGGCGGGATGAATGCGAGCCAAGGTTCCCTCAAGCGATCGCGATGCTTCGCCATCAGGATGAAGAGCGGCGTGACGCCGTAGAGCAGGTAGTGCGGCAGCTTGGTTCCGGAGAAGGAAAAGAAGACAAAGACGGTGCCGAACCAGAGCCAGAGGAAACGCTCGAGCGGATCCGACCAGGCTGCGCGCAGGCCGGGTAGGAGGCGCAGGAACCAGCCGGTGAAGGGCAGCAGGATGATCGGAAGCATGACCAGGTAATAGCCCGGGAAACCCGCGTGCCCGTGCATGGCATCGCCGAAGCGCCCCGCGTTGTGCTCCAGGAAGAAGCTTCGGAAGAAGCCGATCCCGTCGTCGAGATAGACCGCGACAAACCAGGGCATGGCGACCAGGAGGAACACCAGCCAGCCCACCGGTGCGAAGGCCGCCTGGGCCCAGCGTCGCAGCGAGCGCTCGGACCAGAAGAACAGAAGGCTGACCACGACCGGGAAGAACACCGCCACCGGCCCTTTGGTCAGGAACCCGAGGCCCATCCAGAGAAAGGCCCGCAGCACGCAGCGTCGGTTGCGCTCGGGATTCAGGTCCAGGAAGTAACGATAGATCTCGAAGAAGGTCAGGGCGATGAAGAGGTTCAGAACCGCGTCGGCGACGGCCGCCTTGGCGATCAATGAGACCTGGAGGCTCAGCGCCAACACCAGACCTGCGACCACCGCGACCTCGCGATCCAGGTGTCGTCGGGCAAAGCCCCAGACGGCAGCGACCCAGAGCGTGGCGGCCAGGGCCGAGGGCAGACGCAGTGCGACCTCGTTGAATCCGAGCGCCTTGGCCGAGGCCGCCTGCAGCCAGTAAATGAGCACCGGCTTGTCGTATCGAGGCTCGCCGTCCTTGTGGGGCGTGATGTAGTTGCCGCTCGCGAGCATCTCGCGGGTGGCCTCGGTGAAGGCACCTTCATCGAGGTCGTAGAGCGGGACCGCGCCCAACTGCCAGAAGAAGCTCAGGAGCACGACCACGGCGAGCAGCCAGGGCGAGGTCATGAGACGGGTGAGCAATGCAACTCCGCTGCGCTCGGGGTTCTCGACGGCCGCCCTCATGCCGGCCGTTTCCACTCAGCCGTCGCGGGATCGGACTGCCAGCAGATCCGGTGATGGGTGCGCGTGCCGGAGGCGTAGAAGGTCCGTGTCAACAGCTCTGCAAGGACGCCGGTGGTCAGGAACTGGATCGAGGCGACCAGGAACAGGATCGACACGAACAGCATGGGGCGTGTTCCGATGTTCTGGCCGAGCCCGAACTTGACCCAGAGCATGTCGGCCATCAGGACGGCCCCGATGGCACCGAAAAAGATCCCGATCGAGCCGAAGAAATGGCCGGGTCGTGACCCGAACCGCAGGAAGAAAAAGGCCGACAAGAGGTCGAGCAGGACCCGGAAGGTCCGCGAGATGCCATACTTGGATGCACCGAATCGGCGCGCCTGGTGGGTGACCTCGGTCTCGCCGATGCGCTCGGGAGAGGTCACGCCGGCCACCCACACCGGGATGAATCGGTGCATCTCACCGAGCAGGGTCACCTCCTTGATCACCTCGGCGCGATAGACCTTGAGGCTGCACCCGTAGTCATGCAACGCGACCCCGGTGACCCTTCCGATCAGGCCATTGGCGATCCGCGAGGGCAGCCTGCGCATCACCAGGGCGTCCTGGCGTTGGCGGCGCCAGCCCTGCAGCAGGTCCAGGTCGCGCTCCAGAAGCTCATCGACCATGCGGGGGATGTCGGCGGGGTCGTTCTGGAGGTCGCCGTCCAGGGTGGCGACGAGCTCGCCGCGAGCGGCCTCGAAACCCGCTTGCATCGCCGCCGTCTGGCCGAAGTTTCGGCGCAGCCGCACGACCCGCACATGGGGGCCGTAGCGCTCGGCTGCCTCACGCAGACGCAGACCCGTCCCGTCGCGGCTCCCATCGTCGATACAGATCAGCTCCCAGGTCCCCTGGTAGCCCGCGAGGCCCTGGTGGACACGTGAGATCATGGGCTCGACATTCTCGATCTCCTGATACATGGGGATGACGATGGAGAGCGCGGGGCGCACTGCATCCTTGCGCGTCGCGGGCATGTCCCGTCGCTCGGATCCGTTGTCCGCCGGCGGGGTGGTCGCAGGTGTGATGCAGGAGGTCATCGGGTGAGATCCACGGCCTTGGTTGCATGCCGTTCCCGGCGTTGGTCGGTCATCGAAGGGGCAGCCGAACGGCGGTTGAGCTGGGTCTTGCCCAGCCTAGGGGTCCTGCACCTCGAGCAGGTCGCGCAGGAAGCGGAACAGCTTGCGCGGGGCCTCTGAACGGCCGCGCGCCTGGTCACGCTGCGCCGCCCGGATCAGGGTCCTTAACTGCTGGCGGTCGACGTTCGGGCACTGTTGGATCAGCTCGCCCAAGGCGCCCTCGTCATCCCGGATCAGCCGCTCGCGCCAGCGCTCGAGGATGTGAAGGCGGACGGTCGCCTCCCGTTCACGTGCCTCGGCCCGGTCCAGCAACGCATGGACAGCGGCCATGTCCTCGCGCTCAAGCAGGTTGGCAATCCGCTTCCAGTGGCGCCCGCGCGCCCGGACGTCCTTGATCCGGGGGGTCTCGTCGAGCGCAACCCACGTCGCCTCGCTGAGGTTCAGGCGCTCGAGCTCTGCCCGAGGCATCCCGGCCAAGCGTTCGGCCAATGCCTGCAGCGCCAGCTTGTCACGTTTGAGCTGGCTCTTGCTCGGTCCCCGTTGTTCGACTTCGTCGATCCTGTCGTTCATCGTCAACCCGAACATCGCGCCTTTGCGGTTCACAGGTGTGCCGTACCCCTGGTCTGCTCTAGGTGCTCGATCAGCAACTGTGGCGAGCGCTTACCCCGGTAGTCGTTCACGTCCAGCCGGTAGGCGAGCCGGAGCTTGCCTCCGGCCTCCGAGAGGTGCTCGCCCATGTTGAAGCCGATGGCATCGATCGGCCCGGCGCCGGCCGCTTGGTCGCTGACACGCAGCTTGAGATGCCCGTCGCCTACCAGGCGGGCTCCCAGGACCTCGAAGGTCCCGTCGAAGCGAGGCTCGGGGAAGCCCTTGCCCCAGGGGCCGGCCACTCGAAGGGCCTCGGCGGTCTCAAGGGTCATGAGCCGGGCCGGGAGCGCCCCCTCGGAACAAATCTCGGGCTGCGGGGGCTGATCGCCGAGCTGCTCCAGCACCGCCTCGGCGAAGGCGTCCTCGAAGCGGTTCAGTGCCTCGGTCCGGATGCTCAAACCTGCGGCCATTGCATGACCGCCGAAACGCTCCACCAATCCGGGGCAACGCCGGTCGACGAGTGCGATCAGGTCACGGATATGGAGACCCTCGATCGACCTCGCCGAGCCCCGCAGCAGCCCTTCACCACCGTGCGCAAAGGCGATGACGGGGCGATGATACCGCTCGCGGATCCTGGCCGCGACGATCCCGGAGACCCCTTGGTGCCAATCCTCACCGAACAGACAGAGTCCGGGCGGAAGTGACGAGCCGTCCAGAGAGAGTCCCGCGACGAGCGTTTCTGCCTGGCCCCTCATCTGGCCTTCGATCTCGCGACGTCGTCGGTTGAGATCGTCGAGCGCCCGGGCAAGCTCCGATGCGGCCAGCGGGTCCTCGGTCAGAAGACATTCGACACCCACCGACATGTCCTGGATCCGCCCGGCCGCATTGAGCCTCGGTGCCGCGAAGAAGGCCAGGTCGGCTGCCGTGACCCGGCTCGGATCCCGTCCGGCGACCGTCAGGAGGGCGCGCACCCCGGCGCCGCAACGCCCGGCGCGGATGCGCCTAAGGCCCTGCTCGACCAGGATCCGATTGTTGCGGTCCAGGGTGACCACGTCCGCGACCGTGCCCAAGGCGACCAGGTCCAGGAGGTCCGCGAGGTTCGGCTCCGGGCGCCGCGCACTGAACCAGCCCCGTTCACGCAGACGGGTACGCACGGCCACAAGCAGATAGAAGACCACGCCGACGCCGGCCAGGTGCTTGCTCGGGAATGGGCAGTCCGGTTGATTGGGGTTGACGATCGCCGCCGCGGCGGGGAGGCGCTCGCCGGGCAGATGGTGATCCGTGACCAGCACCGGGATGCCCAGCTCACGCGCCCGCGCGACCCCGCTGACACTGGAGATGCCGTTGTCCACGGTCATCACGAGGTCCGGCCGGGATGCCGCGGCCGCCTCGACCACGCCAGGACTGAGACCATAGCCGAACGCGAACCGGCTGGGGATCAGATAGGACACGCGCGCCGCGCCCAGGCTTCGCAGACCCCGGACCGCGAGGGCCCCGCCGGTGGCGCCGTCGGCGTCGTAGTCGGAGACCACCAGCAGATGACCGCCGCTGCGGATCTGCCCTGCAAGCAGGTCCACCGCCTCCTCGATCCCCCGGAGCGCGCCCGCCGGGTGCAGGGATCCCAGGCCAGGTGCTGCCTCCTCTCCGTCGGCCAGGCCCCGCTGCGCATACAGCATGGAGAGCAGCTCTGCCGGCGTGCTGGCAGTGGCGAGGGCGGCACTGCCCGAGACACGACGGATCCTTGGGCTGGACATCAGGTGAACAGTGGCATCGGCACATGGAGCGCCGCGACGACCGCCCGCAGCAGCTCGACCTCGGTCTGGCTCACCCCGGCGTATCTCACGGTCGCGATGAGTGCGCGGAGCAGGCGTTGTTTGTCCTCGATGCGCAAGTCGTCCAGTCGCGCGAGCGCCCGGTCGAGCCGATCGGACCAGTCCGCTGATGCGAGGGGCTCCAACTCGCCGACGCCGATCCCGAGGACCGCCAGGCCGGCGGCGAAGGCCGCCTGGGCGGCCCGTCGCTCCGGATTCGCCTGGCGCGCGAGGATCATCAGGAGATCTCGGGCCTCGCGCTCGCCGTCGGTCAGCCGGCCGGTCCCGGCACCGCGTGCCTGGGTGGGGGCGATGGCGTCCCGGATCTGCTGGGAGAGCAGCCGCGCGAGGGCGTACTCGAAGACATCGACCCGACCGTCGGCACGGATGAGCCGATCGATCAGGTCCATGAGGCGGTTCAGCTCGGCCTGGGGTCGACGACGCAGGGTCGGGAAGCCAATCTCCAAGAGCGGGATGCGCAGCTCCGGCGCCAGGCTCGGCACAGCGGCCAGGAGCGTGCTCACCTGTCGTTCGCCCTCGATCCCGAGTGCTTCGGCCACCATCAGGAGCTGGCGCTCGCGGATCTCGGCATCCGGGTCCATCAAGAGGTAGCAGATCGCTTCCACGACCCACTCAGTGGAGCGTGCAGCGCGCGCGAGCGGCTGGGGGATTGCCTGGGCGAGCTCTGCGGCGGCCCGAATCTGATCGGTGTCCGGGCGGCCGATCCGCGTGATCACCTGATCGGCTTCGGACATGATGCCGCCGGATCGGCGTCTGGGCCCTGATGGTGACGCGATCACGGCGGCCGCGACCCGCGGAAGGGGCACGAGCCGTGCGCGGATCGCCTCGAGCTCCGCCGGGTCGAAGTCGGGCTCGATCGCGCGGATCCGCTCGAGGAGCGGCGGGTGCGTGGCCAACAGCTGACGTGAGAGACCCGCGGCGAAGAGCATGTGCCCGATCTCCTCGGTGTCACTGGCAAGCACCGAGCCGCTCTTGCTTGCCGCGATCTTCTTCAAGGCACCGGCAATCCCGGCAGGCTCCCGGGTGAATTGAACCGCAGAGGCGTCCGCCAGGAGCTCGCGCTGGCGGGATACCGAGGCGCGGATCAGGCGTCCGAAAAAGAGCCCAATGTAGCCCGTCGCGATGAGGGCCAGGGCGATCGCGACCAGCGCGCCCGCGCTCCTGCTGGTCCTCGCGTGGCGGACCGAGAGCATCAGCCGACCGATCAGGGCGAGGACCAGGATCCCGAACAGGATGCCGATCAGGCGGATATTGAGCCGCATGTCGCCGTTGAGGATATGTGAAAACTCATGGGCGGCCACCCCCTGCAGCTCCGAGCGACTCAGGGTCCGTAAAGCCCCGCCGGTGACGGCGACCGCGGCGTCGGCGGGCGAGTAGCCGGCGGCGAAGGCATTGATGCCTTCCTCCTGCTCCAGCACGTAGATCTCGGGTACCGGGACACCCGCGGCGATCGCCATCTCTTCCACCACGTTGCGCAAGCGCTGCAGCTGGGGGTCCGTCGTATTCGCTCCGACGAGCACGCCGCCGAGACCCCGTGCCACTGCCCCGCCACCGCCGCGCAGGGTGAGGATGCGGAAAAGACTGGCGAGCCCGATGAAACCGGCGGTGAGCGCAGAGACCCAGACCAGCACCGGCAGGTGCGCGCCCAGCGATGCCTGCGTGAGCAGGGGTGCCGTCGGATCGGAGCGAAGTCGCAGGTAGACCAAGGCGACCAGGTCGACGACCAGAATGATGCTGATCACGGCCAATACGAATAGGAGCACCAGGAGACGCGTGCGGCGCCGGGCACGGTCCTGGTGCTCGAAGAAGTTCATCGCCGGCGGCGGGTTAGAAGGAGACCCGGACGGCCTCGCGTTTCTCCGGTGCCTCGATGTCCAGCAACCGGGCCGGCTCGAATCCGAAGCGCTGGGCGATCAGGTTGTTCGGGAAGACCTCGCGCAGGTTGTTGTACGACATCACCGTGTCATTGAACGCCTGGCGGGCGAAGGCGACGCGGTTCTCGGTGCTGACCAGCTCCTCGGAGAGCTGCATCATGTTTTGATTGGCCTTGAGGTCCGGATAGGCCTCGGCGAGCGCGAAGAGCTTACCCAAAGCCCCCGCCACTCCCATCTCCGCTTGAGCCAGCCGCTCGATGGCCGCCACGTCGCCGGGATCGGCCGCGACCTGTTTCAGATCCCCCACCGCCTGGTTGCGCGCCTGGATGACGGCCTCGAGGGTCTCGCGCTCATGGGTCATGTAGCGTTCCGCCACCTTGACCAGGTTCGGGATCAGGTCATAGCGGCGGGTGAGCTGGACGTCGATCTGCGCAAAGGCGTTCTTGTAGCGATTCCGACTCGCGATCAGACGGTTGTAAATGACGATCACGAGGACCGCCACCAGCATGATCATTCCAAGCAGTACCCATCCCATTGGTGTACCCCCACTCTGGTGGTGAGCTCAGGGAAAACGCTGGCTCAGTGCGTTTCCCATCTCCTGAAGACCGCCGCCATCATTCGGCCGGCGTCGTCCGGCCGCTGATTGAAGCGGCCTCAATTCAGACGCGCTGGTAGGCTAGCATACTCCCGCGGGTGGGGCAGCCTGGGAGCGGCCTGGTCGCCGGCTCGGTCGCGTCGCCGTTGCCCATCCGGTCAGGCTCGCGACGCGTCGCCGGTGCAAGCCGTTCCGGTACCGGTCAAGATTGCCCGGTCTCAAGACGAGGAATCGCCATGGCGCGTATCAAGCTCGAGTTTCCGAATGCCGAAGGACAGACCCTGGCCGGGCTGCTCGAGACCCCGCCCGATCCGGTGCCGACCGCCCGTTATGCACTGTTCGCGCACTGTTTCACCTGCAGCAAGGATATCGCCGCGGCGACCCGGATCAGTCGGGCCCTGGCCGCCCGCGGCATCGCCGTGCTGCGTTTCGATTTCACCGGACTCGGCAACAGCGACGGGGATTTCGCCAACACCAACTTCTCCTCGAACGTTGCCGATCTCCTGGCCGCGGCGTGGAAGCTCGAGCAGGACTACGAGGCGCCGGCGCTCCTGATCGGTCACAGTCTGGGCGGGGCCGCGGTCCTCGCGGCGGTGCCTCAGCTCCCGTCGGTTGAGGCGGTGGTGACGATTGCCGCCCCGGCGACCGCCTCACACGTGCAGCATCTCTTCAGCGGGGCGCGCGGACAGCTGGAGGCGATCGGCGAGGCCGAGGTGCAGATCGGGCTGCGGCGCTTTCGTATCCGCAAGCAGCTCCTCGAGGATCTCGACCAGCATGCCTCAGCCGATCATATCCGTCACCTCAATCGTGCCCTTTTGGTCTTTCACTCGCCGCTCGACACCATCGTGTCGATCGAAGAGGCGGCTAAGATCTATCAGGCGGCCCGTCACCCCAAGAGCTTTATCTCCCTGGACAAGGCCGATCACCTTCTCAGCAATCGCGAGGACGCCGAGTATGTTGCCGAGACGCTGGTCGCCTGGGCGAGCCGCTACCTGGGCCTGGGTCGGCATGCGTTCGAGCAGAGCATCGGCACCGCGCCCCGCGTGTCCGAAGGTGAGGTCCTGGTCACCGAGCTCGATACCCGTTTTCTGCGTGGACTCTACACCCATCGGCACCAGTGGCTGGCCGACGAGCCCAGGTCGGTTGGCGGCTCGGACCTGGGCCCAACGCCCTACGATCTTCTGATGATGGCCCTCGGCGCCTGCACCTCCATGACCCTACGGATGTACGCCAGGCACAAGGGTCTACCGGTCGACGACATCGAGGTGCGCCTCAGTCACGAGCGCATCCACGCGCAGGATTGCCGGGACTGCGATCAGGCGGACGGCAAGGTCGATCGTATCCTCATGCGCCTCGACATCCATGGCGCACTCACCCCCGAGCAACGCGCGCGACTGCTCGAAATCGCCGCCCGCTGCCCGGTGCATCGCACGCTCGCCGCCACTCCTGTCATTCGGATTGAGCTGGAGGACGACAGACCGTCTTGACTGACTCGCGCGGCGACGGAAATTCCTAGGTCGTCGAAGCTTGAGACGGCGGGCAGACGGCGTTGAAGCGCGGGCCCGGCGCGGGTAGCATCGCATCGGCGGGCGTTCTCGCACGCGACCGACGTCGGGCTCCCATGCGAGGTGCGTTGCCGATCGCCTCGTACCCGCATCGGGTGCTTCGTCCGCGAGGCGGCGGAAACCGATCAGTCGCGACCAGTCGATTCGGGTGACGGGCGCGGCGATCGTCCTTGCGATCACCTCCGTCGTGCCTTCCATGTCTCCACCTTGCGCGCGGCTCGCCATCGCGGGATGTGGGCAGAGGCCGATTGATTGGCCATCGTGGCCCGGAGATCAGCACCGAACGGCACAATGCAGGCGCGCCCTTCTCTCAGTTTGAGTTGCCTCGGCGAGTGAACAGGGTGGCAGCCGCCTGTGCCGCGGGAAATGCCGAAATTTACAGCGCCTCTTCAGAATCAACGGCCTCACGGCGAATCGGAGCCCGGACATGAAACGGATCGAGTACCTCCTCGAATGGCTGATCTTCAGCAGTCGCTGGCTGCTCGCGCCCTTTTACCTCGGGCTGGTGTTGTCGATCCTGCTGTTGCTCGTCAAGTTCGTTAAGGAATTACTCCACTTCATCCCGCTGGTATTTACCGCCGAAGGCGGTGACGTGATCATCGGTCTGCTTTCTTTGATCGACGTCGTCATGATCGCGAACCTGGTGCTGATCATCGTCCTGGCCGGCTACGAGAACTTTGTCTCCCGGATCGAAACGGGCAGCCACGAGGATCGCCCCAACTGGATGGGTCATGTCGGTTTCGCCGAGCTGAAGATGAAGCTCATCGGCTCCATCGTCGCGATCTCCGGCATCGAGCTGCTCAAGGCCTTCATGTATGTGGAGAAGCTGACCAACGAGCAGCTGGCCTGGAAGGTCGGCATCCACATGGCCTTCGTCGTGTCCGGTGTGCTGTTCGCGGTCATGGACCGCGTCGCTGCCGGCAAGGGCGGCGGCCATGCACGCGAAGAGAAACACTGATGAATCAGGTGACAGCGTTATGATCGAGTCAAGCTGCTGGACGCTCAGTTAGAGTGCATCAGCCTGGTCCGACATCAGTTCTTTGGCGGGTTGACGGCGTTGAAGGGTGGGGCGGGCGCAGTTAGCATCGAGTTGCCCTACCTAGTCTTAACGCCGCCATCCGATCTTTCCACTTGCCGGGCGAAGCCAGCTAGATGTCGTCAGAGAAGCCCTTCTCCCTGATCAGCCTCTACACCGGCGCCGGCGGGCTAGACCTCGGGTTTGAGGCGGCCGGATTCGAGTGCCGTGCAGCGGTCGAGATCGACCAAGACTGTGTCAGAACCCTCCGGGCCAACCGGTCTTGGCCCGTGATAGACCGATCCATTCACGAGGTCGCCAGCGCAGACCTGTTGCAGATCGCCGACCTGGGTCCAGGCGAGGTCGATATCCTGATCGGGGGGCCTCCCTGTCAGCCTTTCTCGAAGGCTGGTTACTGGGCGTCCGGAGATGCGCGCCGTCTTGATGACCCGCGAGCGGATACGGTGGCCGCCTTTCTGCGGGTTCTGCGCGACACCCGGCCGCGCGCCTTCCTGATGGAGAACGTAGCGGGGTTGGCCTTCAAGGGAAAAGATGAGGGCCTGCGTCTGATTCAGGCGACCCTGGAGTCCATCAACCGGGTCAGCGGAACGGAGTATAGAGCGTCTTTGTTGGTGCTGAACGCCGCGGAGCTCGGCGTTCCCCAGGCCCGTGAGCGGGCCTTCCTGATCGGTGCGAGGGATGGGACGCCTTTCGGTGGTATCGCGCGGACGCACCGACTAGCCCCGGGGCCCGAGCAAGTTGAGCTGGAGCTGGATGGACCGACCCAGTCTTTTCACACTGCCTGGGACGCCTTGTGGGATTTGGACGATGACGATTCGCCGGAGCTCAAGCTGCGCGGCAAGTGGGCTGACCTTCTGCCTTCGGTGCCCGAAGGGTCGAATTATCTCTATTTCACCGACCGTGGGGATGGGCCGTCCCTCTTCGGTTGGCGGCGGCGATATTGGAACTTCCTGCTCAAGCTTGCCAAGGATCAGCCCTCCTGGACGCTGACCGCTCAGCCCGGCCCGGCCACTGGGCCCTTTCACTGGAAGAAACGCCGTCTCTCGGCGCGCGAGCTCTGTCGCCTGCAGACCATGCCTGACGACTACCAGGTGCTGGGCTCATTGAGCAGCGTGCAGCGTCAGGTTGGCAATGCGGTGCCCTCGGCGCTCGCGGAGACTCTCGGACTTCCGGCGGTTTCGTGTCAGCGCCCGAGATCGTGGCCCACTCCTGACTTACCTCCAGGATGCGCTCGAGCGCTGCGGCTGCACCTTGCTGAGGGTGTCACCGCCCAACGAGGCGCCCTTCCGACTGACCTTCGAAGCACCCGACGGCGAGCGCATGGGCATCCTTGCCTATGCCTTTCTGGCCAACGCGAGAGCCACGCGAAATCGTCCCTGCGACGAGCATCGCTTTCAACTCAAGTACGGCTCGAAAGATGGCCAGCTCCATGAGCTTTGGCAGGATCCCTTTCAGCTTTACACCACCCTGTTATTCGGCATTAATCCGGAACGCGGGGTCTTCGTCGGCGCGGATCGGTGGCGGAGGTTCACCTGGAACGGCAGTTGGCCAGGCTGCCCGGCGTTGCCGAATGGGTTCGACTCGAGGAGGAGGGGAGTCCGGATATCCGGCTGCAGGTGGCATGGGCGTGACTGGGAGCAACGTAAGGAACGGCTGGGGGCGGGTAACAATGGCCCTTATTGGCTCGCGAAGATCGCCTACAACCGAGACAGAGACCGCCGCGACGACGCCTTGCTGGCGAATCTAGGATGGCGGGTCGTACGTTTCTGGGAGACGGATGTGCTGAAGGATCCGGAAGGTGCCGCGAACCGGGGTGCGGTCATCGTAGCGCCTTAGGCCCGAAAGATGGCGAAGGGATTCAGCCATCCGGCACGTAATGATACAGATGCCAGGTGTGCAGCGGGTGAGCGCAGGGCGCTTCCGCCGTTTCGGTCAGTGCCTGGCCTGCACAATCGAAGAGTTTGCGGTGGATGTCGCTGCGAAACCCTGGGATGGCCGGCGGTGCTCCATAGCCTGACACCAGCCAGAAGGGCGTGTGAGTCGAGTCGGGGTCGATGCGTGGCGCGATCTGTCCTCGGAGGTATTCGGATGGTCGTGTCAGGCCGGGCCACTGAGTGGTGGTTTGAAGCCGAGGGGCATAGAACCGCAGCATCGCGGTCGTCTGGTAGCGATCGGCATGGACCGGCCCTCGGAGGTCGCCGACGACTCGGGCCAGCTGCTCGAACCCGTGGGTCTCGCGCAGAACTCGATTCAGACGGTCTCCGAGGGGGAGTGCGGCGGTTGCCGCATGGACCGCATACAGGCTGATAAGCAGCAGGTTGCCCAGTGCGGCCGCGATCGCCCAGGGTCGCAGGCTGCGGAGGAGCAGGGCCGTTAAGGGCGCCGCGGACAGGAGATACACGGCCGGCCAGTTCGGCTCCACCTCGCTGCCCGTTGCAACCAGGGCGAAGAAGGCGAGGGGGAAAATGGCGGCGGCCCACACCAGTGGCCTGGCGTGACGGGCGAGGATCTCGGTTGTGTCGTTTGTGAATCCACCGCCGCGCCTCCGCCCGGTCCAGGGGGCGACCAGCAAGGGGATCGCGATCAGCCCCCAGAAGCCTAGCTGCGTGCCGAGATAGCCCAGGACGCTGGCGATGCGCTCGCCCGGCGTTTGCGGGCCGATGTGTGCGATCTCGCCAGCGGCGCCGACGGGTAGGACGCCGACCTGCGTCGAGAGGCCATGGCCGAGCTGGAAGCGCATGGTCAGCCAGTCATGCTGCTGGTTCCAGAGGATGTTGGGGGCGAAGACCAGCAGTGCTAGGAGGCCACCCAGGTAGGGCCAAGCCGTGCGCAGGGCCCGCGGGTCGCTGCGCAGGATGGCCCAGAGAAGAACCGGTCCGATCAGGACCATGGTGTATTTCCCCAGGAGACCAAGGCCCGTCGCGAGACCGGCCGAAAGCCAGCGCCGGCGGTCTCCGGCGAGCGCGCGCTCGCCCTCGTGCAGGGCCAGTGCCCAGGCCAGCGCGAGCAGGGTGTCGGGCGTGGTGATGATGCCGCTGGCGAAGCCGGGAATCGTCGCGAAGACCAGGATCAAGGCCAGGGCCAGGTCGGGTGGGTCGGTGAGTCCGCAGTTGCGATAGAAGCGGGCGAGGATCACCAGGGTCAGCAGGCTCGCGACCACCGTCCCGAGGCGGCCGGCGAGCGCGGAGCCGGGCGCGAGCAAGGTGCCGATCCCCAGCAACGCCACGCCCGGAGGGTGATCGAAATAGCCCCACCCGAGGCTGCGAGCCCAGTTGAAGTAATAGACCTCGTCCTGTGTCGCCGGCAGGATCCCGGCCACGGCCAGCCGCCAAGCGGTCATGGTCGCGATGAGAACGATCAGAAGGCGCGAATGATGACCGGGTGCACTGGTGTCCAGGGTCGGGTGCATGGGCTCGTGGCTCGTTGAGTGGCCTGATCATCGCGCGTCGCGGTCAAGACCCGGAGGGTTCGGTCGTCCTGGACGCTCGAGCTTGAGCCAATCGAGGACAGCGTCCAGGTCTTCGAAGACCTCTTCCCCACGCGCAATCACGCGGGGCAGACGCATCAGTCTGGAGGACTCCCCGCTGGTGAGTCGTCCTTCGCGCTTGCGACGTGCCAGAGTCCGCACGGGTATGCCTACGGCTGCCGCCAGCTCGGTTTGAGTCAGGTGTGTGAGCCGCGTCAGCGCATCGACCGCGGGGGATGGAATGCCGCGGCGAATGAGGTCCACCCAGTCGAGCGCCGATCGCGGGGTGGCGTCCGAGACGCGCGGGCCGCCGAGCAGCTCGTCGACGGCGAAGCGAGCGGTCGAAGTCACCGAGGTCATCGGTCAGCTCGGGCAATGCCAGATGGCGCGCATTGTAGTCAAAAATGGCGTCGATGGGATGCTCGGTATGTTGTCCCTGGATGTCCCGACCATAGCGCAACCGCGGACTCGAACCCGGTCGTTGCGCTAGGAGCGTGTCGGACTTAGGGGGATCGAAGCGAGGGAGTGGGAGAGCGAGGCCATTGCGTTCCGGTTGTGAGGCGCATAGCGGGGACTATGTAACGAAAAGCGGGGCGACATGGACCCTTGTCCCGCTTCCGTAGCCGGTTCATCCTAAGTCCGACACGCTCCTAGGGATCGACCGGCCGCCAAGCGGCCAACATGCACGTCATGACGTGCATGCTCGTCCTTGTGAAGACAGCCGCGAATGTTGGTCGGACACGTCGGCTCAGGCGACTCGATCGCGCTAGAATAGGGGGTCCTGTGGTGCAAGCTTGTTCAAACCGTTGCGTCGCGTGTGTCTTTGCGGCTAGACGGCCTTTTCCCGATTCATCAGCTGCGGCAGCGATCCGCTGCGCCGATCCCGGCCCCTTATCTGACATTCGCTCATGCCCGAAACGATGCCTGATCAGCCGATGTCCACCAAGGCCTGCCATCCGCCTGAGTTGGCCGTCATCGTCCCCACCTATCAGGAGGTGGAGATGGTGGAGGAGGTGGTCCGTCGCGTTGGCTCCGTGCTCGCGGGGGTCGATTGGGAGCTGATCTTCGTCGACGACGATTCGCCGGATGGGACCGCCGAGCGGGTGCGCACCATCGCGCGACGGGATCCACGCGTCAGGCTGGTTCAGCGCATCGGTCGGCGTGGGCTCTCATCGGCCTGCATCGAGGGGATGATGGCAACCGCGGCGCCGTTCCTCGCCGTGATCGACGGTGACCTCCAGCATGACGAGACCCTTTTGCCCAAGATGCTCGAGGTGATCAAGAGGGAAGATCTGGACATCGTCGTCGGCAGTCGCTACGTCGCCGGGGGCGGCGTGGGTGACTGGAGCGAGCGCCGTCAATCCATGAGCCGGCTGGCGACCCGCATTGGCCAGCACCTGATCCATGCTGACCTCAAAGACCCCATGAGCGGATTCTTCCTGGTCCGCGCCGGGGTGATCCAGTCGTCCGTGCGGCGGTTGAGCGGGGTCGGTTTCAAGATCCTGCTCGACATCTTCTCCGCGGCAGAGCGGCCGCTTCGCTTTCGCGAGCTTCCCTTTACCTTTCGTGCGCGCGAGACCGGCCGCAGCAAGCTCGACAACGCGGTCCTCTGGGAATATCTGCTGATGCTGACCCAGAAGCTGATCGGTCCGGTCATCCCGGTTCGATTTATCGCCTTCTCCGCGATCGGCGGCTTGGGGGTCTTCGTCCACATGGCGGTGCTCTGGCCCATGCTGACGCTGCTCGGGACGGGTGCCTTCCTGGTCAGCCAGACCACGGCCACACTGGTTGCGATGACCAGCAACTTCTTCCTGAACAACCTCTTGACCTACCGCGACATGCGCCTGCAGGGTCGGCAGCTGATCTCGGGCTGGCTCTCGTTCGTGGCTGCGTGCAGTGTCGGCGCCTTGGCGAACGTCGGGATCGCCAACTATCTGTTCCAGGGCGGTCACTCTGGCTGGTTCATATCGGCCCTGGCCGGGATCCTGGTTGGTGCAGTGTGGAACTATGCGGTCACCGCGGTTTATACCTGGAAGCGGCCGCGGGCGGCGTAGGCCAGGCTGGTGCTCGTGCCACCACTCACGCTAGAGCGCTTGTGCTTCGCCTCGTCGCCGCACCTCTGTACACAGATTGCGCATCAGAAGGACAGGAACCCAAACAAACGCGCGTCACCTTGGTTTGGACAATCTCGCAGTCTGTTCCCAGATTCGCTGCGAAAGCCGAGCGTTGCTTCGAGATCCGCTGTCCGCCGGACGCTCATCGCCGTCTGACGGCGATTCCCAGATCTGCCTCAGCCAGCGAAACGGGCAATCCCAGATTCGGGGTCGCCCATGCCCGGTCGCCTGCGGCGGACCCGGCGGTCCGGCTCAATGCACACCGCCCCCGCGCCTACTCACCAGGTGGTGGCTTACCAGCAGTGCCGCCAGGGTTACGGCGGTCAGTGGCAGGACGAACCAAAGCATGGCGCTGGCGTAGGCTCCAAGGGCCGCGTGATGAGTCGCGGCCATCACCAGGTAGGTGGTGTAGGCGATGTAGTAAGCGAGGAAGAGGCCGCCCTCCCAGCGGGCAATCTCCCGGCCGGTGACAAAGATGGGCAGGCAGGCGACCGCCACCGCAACCATCACCGGGAAGTCGAAATGAAGTGCCTGGGGTGCCACGCCGATACCCATCGGCGACACTACCGCGGAGAGCCCCAGCACGCCCAGGATGTTGAAGACGTTGCTGCCCACCACGTTGCCCACCGCGATGTCCCGGTGACCCCGGAGGCTCGCGACCACGGAGGTGGCGACCTCCGGCATCGAGGTTCCTGCTGCGACGATGGTGAGCCCGATCACCAGCTCGCTCACCCCCAGGGACTGGGCGATGGCCACCGCGCTCCCCAACAGCAGGCGCGACCCCCACACCAGCAGGATCAGCCCCCCCACGATGAAGGCAAGGTCCGCCCACCAGCCCCCGGTGGGTGGTTCGCCGCGGTCCCTTGCATTCTGCTGCTCGCGCCGGCCCTGGCGGATCTGGAAGCCGGTGTAAAGCACCAGGCCCGAGAAGAGGATCGCGCCGTCGATGCGGCCGATGCTCCCGTCGAGCGCCAACAGCAGCAGCAGGACGGAGGCCCCGATCATCAGAGGTACGTCGATGCGGATGAGCTGGCTCGCTATGGCAAGCGGTACAATCACGGCCGAAACGCCAAGGATGAAAAGTACGTTGAAGATGTTGCTGCCGACGACGTTTCCTAGGGCAATGTCCGGCTGGCCAGACCAAGCTGACTGGACGCTGACCGCGAACTCTGGCGCGCTGGTGCCGAAAGCCACGACCGTGAGGCCAACGACGAGCGACGGGATGCCAAGACGCGCCGCCCCCCGAGAGGCCCCCCGTACGAGGGACTCCGCACCCGCCGTCAGCAGGACCAAGCCCAGGGCCAGCAGAAGCAAATTCATTTCCGTCCTCGTCCAGGACTGATTTCGGAACGCCACCGGGGAATGGGTCGGAGGGGGGGCAAGGCGGACCCCGGCCGCCGCTTCCAAGAGTCTACCAGCAAGGCAGCGGAGCGTCGCACAAGGCGAAACAGCGCCAAACAGCCTTCCTGGCTGGCGGCGGCGCAATCGGCCGCAGCATGTCCGCTCGAGACCGCGTTGGGTCCCTATGTGAAGCTTCACATGGGGGCCGGGAACGGGCCTTGCGGAGCGGAAACGCCCTCGGCCGCACAGCGACAGCAACAGGTTGAAGCCGTCTGCGGATGATGCTCCGCGGCGTCCGTTTTCTGGAGCATCTGCCAGATCGCGGCCGTTTCGGCCAGCGGCAGCAATGCGACAGACACGGAGCGAAAACGAGCACTGGGTTCCTGGGTTCGGCTATCCGACCATGACGACTTCTCGGCCGGCGACATACCCGCGGCGGCGCGGCATTTGGGTGTTCAGTGATCGGACGCCCTTGTCGAGCGGTGTCTAGTCAGACCTGCCCAGCTACTGAGATCTGGCGTCCAGTCAGCTGAAGGTTCGAGAAAAAAATCCAGAAGTCGCCTTCTACGGCTTCTTCCTCAAGCCTTCAGCGAATCCAAGCACAGCCTTTCAAACAGCGGCAGATCTGGAAATAGCCGATGGCAGTCTGGTCTTGACCGCCCGGAATCTGAGCGGGACGCTATCTCTGCGCGCCTCCAGCACGCGACTCAATCCCAATTCAGTGCGCCGCCGGTCTGATACTCGGTGACGCGGGTCTCGAAGAAGTTCTTCTCCTTCTTGAGATCCAGCACCTCGGACATCCAGGGAAAAGGGTTGGTGGCGCCCGGGTACTGCTCCGGGAGGCCGATCTGCGCACAGCGGCGGTTGGCGATGAACTGAAGGTATTCCTCAAACATGGGTGCGTTGAGCCCAAGGACGCCGCGCGGCATGGTGTCGTGGGCGTACTGGGATTCCATGGACACCGCCTCGCGGATCATGGTGACCAGCTCCTGCTTGAATTCCGGGCTCCAAAGATGCGGGTTCTCGATCTTGATCTGGTTGATCACGTCGATCCCGAAGTTCATGTGCATGGACTCGTCGCGCAGGATGTATTGGAATTGCTCGGCAGTCCCGGTCATCTTGTTGCGCCGGCCCATGCTCAAGACCTGCACGAACCCGACATAGAAGAAGATGCCTTCGAAGATGACATAGAAGGCGACCAGCTCTCGCAGCAGCCTGCGGTCGTTCTCGGCCGTGCCCGTCTTGAAGTGGGGGTCGGCCAGGTACCGGGTGTAGGGCAGGGCCCATTCGGCTTTGCGGGCGACCGAGGGAACCTCGCGGTACATGTTGAAGATCTCGCCCTCGTCCAGCCCCAGGCTCTCGACGACGTACTGATACGCGTGCGTGTGCAGGGCCTCCTCAAAGGCCTGGCGCAGCAGATACTGCCGGCACTCCGGGTTGGAGATGTGGCGATAGACCGCCAGCACCAGGTTGTTGGCCACCAGCGAGTCGGCCGTGGAGAAGAAGCCCAGGTTGCGCTTGATGATCGTGCGCTCGTCCTCGGTCAGGCCCTTGGGATCCTTCCAGAGCGCGATGTCCGCGTTCATGTTGATCTCTTGCGGCATCCAATGGTTGGCGCAGGCGTCCAGATACTTCTGCCAGGCCCACTCGTACTTGAAGGGCACGAGCTGATTCAGATCGGCGCGACAGTTGATGATCTTCTTGTCGTCCACGCGCACCCGTCCGGCGCCCATCTCCAACGTCTCGAGACCGGTGGCACCCCCGGTGGGATCGTCGTCGGGATGCCTGGCGGCCTGCCAGGTCTCGGAGGTCTCGGGCGGAAGGAGTGTGTCGGCGATCGCCAGCTCCGCCTGGTGCAACTCGGACGCCGGGAAAGGGTTCGGATCGACGACGGGGGCCGCGCCGGCCGTGGCCATCAGGTCGGTATTGCTGACCAGGCCTTCGCCCGGACGCACCTGTGCGGGACGCTCTGGGTCACTGCGAGTCCGGAACGGGACGCTCGCTTCGGTTTCCGGGGCCGCCGTCCAGTCGTCGGATTGGTCTGTCGAATCGACAGCCAGGCGCCCTTTCGAGGTGGGTCCGGCGGTTCCGGTCGTGGCAAGTGGATCGTCCCAGTTCAGCATCTTGTCTCTCCTGAATAAGGCGTGTTCAACCGCATTGGCGCTGGAGCGCGCGACCGAATCTGGTTCCTGCATAGGCGCGTGCGAAGTACCCGACTAGGATACTCCGACATGCGGGGAAGTTTAGGGGATTTGACTGGGATGTCCAGTAAAAAACACAACATCTTGTGCGCAACGACCTCCGATGATCCCTATCTTGTGTCGGAGCCTGGAAAGGACCGTTACGCCGCCGTCGAGGTGCTGATCGTTTCGACCCAGAGTCGATGCGACTTCGGCAGCTCAGCGCCGCCTGTGGACCCAGGGCCTGTGCTCAGATCCGGGTCGGTCTGGTTTGGCGTCCTGGTGACGGTCTCAGCGACCGGCAGGTAATCGGTGATCAGGCGGTAAAGATCCGCCGCGGCGCTCTTCGCTGCATCGACAGGCAGGCGATCGAATCCGATCAGCGTCGCCTTGACACGGAGAAACGACTCCGCGACCGCGTACCGATCGAAGATCGCCCGCGCATCGCGTTCCAGGGATGCAAGATCGCGTTTCAACTCGGCGTCGAGTTGGGGTGGAAGGGTGACGAAGTCCCAGAGGACGTCGGCGGAGGTCTCGCCGTTGCGCACGACGACAAATGGCGTCTGCGTCTCGCGGCAGTGTTGAAACCAGTTGCTGTCGAAGAAGCCGTCTCTGGCATCGACGAGCTCGAACGGGGCATCGGACATGAAGCGTCTCCTACGTTTCACCTGAATGCTTGTTCTGTGTGGCCTCGGCGGCCCGAGCGTCGAGCGCATGGGGTCGCTCTCGCCCATGATACAGGAAGGTCATCCGATCGTGTGGATGCGAGATCAGGGAGAGGCGGCCTCACCTCTCCGAGCGGCCTTTGGGGGCAGCCAAGGCGACCCGAAACGCCCATTCCCGGGTGAGGTCCGTCTGGGTCCCGTCGTTGCGCCACGGCTGTGCGCGGCGTATCGTTTTGTCGAACGCGCGCCGTCTCGGACTCGACGCCCCCCGCGCCGGGTGGCCGTGCCGTCCGGTTTGCGGTGGATTGCCGGGTCCGAGATCGGAGGCCTGGCACGTCTCAGACTTTAGACCGTTCGGGCCCCGACGAGTCAGCAGTGCCTGCCGCGCAGGTCCCCGCGCGTTTGTTCCGCGGCCGATGCCGCATTACGAAAACGATAGGGATCGCTCGCATCCATGATAAGCAAGATCGAGGTTGAAGAAGCCGCATGCATAGGCTGCGGGACCTGCTGGGTCGCCTGCCCCCAAGCCTTTAAGGAACATGACATCGGGGATGACCTCAAGGCGCTCCCGACGGGGGGGCTCGGCGACCAGCATGTGATGCGGGCGGCGGCCGAAGGTTGTCCGACCTTGGCGATCTCTTTGATCGACGCCGCAGGGGAGGTCCTGTTTCCGACCGAGGAGGCGAAGGCCGCGCTGCGGGCGACCGCCGACTGGTAACGGGAGCGCTGAAAGACTCGGCACTCCCCGCGGCGACGCCGAGCTCAAGATGCTCAACGGGTCGCCCGTCGGATCGCGACGGATGCCCTCGGAGATCGATCCAATATGCTGTCCCCCGTCTCGCATCGCTGGTCGTCGCTGGCCCCTTTCATGTCCTGGCTTCCAGGAGTCGGGAGTGCGGAGCTCAAGGCAGACGCGCTCGCCGCAGTCATCGGGGCCCTGGTGGTGCTCCCGCAGGCGGTGGCCTTTGCAACCATCGCCGGCATGCCGCCTGAGTACGGTCTCTATGCGGGGATGGTGCCGGCCATCATTGCAGCGCTATTCGGGTCGTCGCGTCATCTGGTCTCCGGGCCGACGACCGCGGCCTCCGTCGTACTGTTCTCCGCCTTGTCGATCATGGCGACCCCGGGGTCCCCCGACTACGTGACGCTGGCCTTGACCTTGACCTTCATGGTGGGACTCATGGAGCTCGCCCTCGGGCTGGCGCGCATGGGGGCTCTGGTCAACTTCATCTCACATTCGGTGGTGGTGGGGTTCACGGCCGGTGCGGCGCTCCTGATTGCCGCCAAGCAGCTCAAGCACTTCTTCGGTGTGGACATGGAGAGCGGCGGGCATCTCCACGACATCCTGATCCAATTCGGTCATCATGTGATGGACGTCAACCCGGCCACGACCCTCGTCGCCGTCTCAACCCTTGCGATCGGAATTGCCTTCAAGCGTTGGCTGCCGCGGGTCCCCTATATGATCGCCGCCATGGTGGGGGGCAGTCTGGTCGCGCTCGGGCTCAATCACTGGCTGGGGAGTGCGGCGACGGGGATCGCCACTGTGGGTGCGCTGCCAGGGGGGCTGCCGCCCCTGTCGGCTCCGGATCTCACCCTCGATCACATCAGGCAATTGGCACCGACCGCCTTGGCGGTCACCTTGTTCGCACTGACCGAGGCGGTGTCGATCGGTCGCTCCCTGGCGGCCCGCGGCGGCTATCGTATCGACGGCAACCAGGAGTTCATCGGTCAAGGCTTGTCGAATCTCGCCGGCTCCTTCTTCTCCGCCTATGTGGCGACCGGCTCCTTCAATCGCAGCGGCGTCAACTTCGCCGCCGGGGCGCGCACGCCGCTCGCAGCGATCTTTGCAGGCGTGCTGCTGATCGGCATCGTGCCCGTGGTCGCGCCGTTCGCCAGCTATCTGCCGACGGCTGCGATGGCCGGGCTGCTCTTCCTGGTCGCTTGGGGGCTGGTCGACTTCAAGGAGATCAGCCACATCCTCAAGGCGTCCAAGCGCGAGACCGCGGTATTGGCCGTCACCTTCTTCTCCGCGCTCTTCCTGGAGCTCGAGTTCGCGATCTTCGCCGGGGTCCTCCTGTCGCTGGTGCTTTACCTGGAGCGAACCTCGAAGCCGCGCATCGTGACCTTGAGCCCTGACCCGCGTTCGCCGAATCGGGCCCTGTCGAGTGAGCCGGACGTCGCACAATGCCCGCAGCTGCGTTTTGTGCGGATCGACGGCTCGCTGTTCTTCGGCTCGGTCGCGCACGTTGAGAACGCCTTCGACAGGCTGCGCGCCACGCACCCGCTGCAGAAACATCTCGCGATCCTCGCCGACGGCATCAACTTCGTCGACCTGCAGGGCGGAGAGACCCTGATGCGCGAAGCCGAGCGGCGTAAGGCCGACGGCGGGGGTCTCTACCTGATTAACGTCAAGCAGGGGCTCTGGGACGCCCTCGAGCGCTGTGGCTGCATCGACGCTACCGGCGCGCGCAATGTCTTTCAGGCCAAGCACGCCGCCATCCACGGGATCTACCAGAAGCTGGACAAGTCGGTCTGCGCCAACTGTCTGCGGCCGATCTTCACCGAGTGCGGGGCGCGGTAGCTCGGAAGACGGGAGCGCCAAGCTTGCTGGTTCATCGCCATCCTGGCCATCGTCAGCCGGGGCCTCCTGCCCCGGCCGGAAAACGCTGAATACCTCGGCGTTTCCCTTGTGGATGATCTATTGATCTAGGTCTATGTCGGCCGGCAAGCAATCTGCTAACCTCCGACCCCTTAACCCAACCGTGAGACTCAACATATGGCACGAATTCTCATCCTCGGCGCGGGCATCTCCGGGCACACGGTTGCGCGGTATCTCAACAAGTGGCTCGGCAAGGCACATCCGATCACCGTGGTGTCGCCGAAGCCGAACTGGAACTGGATTCCGTCGAACATCTGGGTCGGTGTCGGTGAGATGGCCGAGAAACAGGTGACCTTTCCACTTGCGCCGATCTACAACAAGATCGGTATCGACTTCCGTCAGGCCAGCGCCGTCTCCATCCATCCCGAGGGTGGCCCCGAGCATGCGGCACCTTACGTCACCATTGAGTACACCGAACCCTCTCGAGCTGGCGAGAACGATGTCGTCGAATACGATTACCTGGTCAATGCGACCGGACCGAAGCTCAACTACGGCGCGACCCCGGGCCTGGGTCCCGAGGGCGGCTACACCTTCTCGGTCTGCACGCCCGTCCACGCGAGCGAGGCGAATGCCCGGCTGCAGGAGATGATTAAAGCGATGAAGGCGGGCGAGACCAAGACGTTCGTCATCGGCACGGGTCATGGAATGTGCACCTGTCAAGGCGCGGCTTTCGAGTACATGTACAACGTCGATCATACCTTGCGTGAGGCCGGCGTCCGTGACAAAGCGAGGCTTGTTTGGATCAGCAACGAATATGAGCTCGGCGACTTTGGGATGGGAGGCGTCCATATCCATCGCGGCGGCTATATCACGAATGGAAAGGTCTTCGCCGAGTCCATGATGGTGGAGCGCGGAATGGAGTGGATCACGCGAGCCCATGTAAACAAGATCGAGCCGGGCAAGATCCACTACGAGCTCCTGGATGGCAGCTTCAATGAGCTCGAATTCGATTTTTCCATGCTGATCCCGCCCTTTGCCGGCGTCCCCTTGAAGGCCTTCGACCAGTCGGGCGCGGAGATCACGGATCAGATATTCGCTCCGAACGGCTTCATGAAGGTGGACGCCGATTACGAGCCGAAGCCCTATGAGGACTGGGGTCCAGAGGACTGGCCGAAGACCTATCAAACGCCCAAGTACAAGAATATCTTTGCAGTAGGCATTGCCTTCGCGCCGCCGCATCTCATCAGCAAGCCCATGAAGAGCGCCAATGGGACCCCGATCAACCCGACCCCGCCCCGCACCGGCATGCCGTCTGCCGCCATCGGCAAGGCGGTCGCGATGAGCATTCGGGACATGGTCCATGGCGCTTCCCAGCCGACCCATACCGCATCCATGGCCAATATCGGCGCCGCCTGTGTGGCATCGACGGGGTCACACATCTTCAAGGGGACGGCTGCGACCATGACCGTCTTCCCGGTGGTCCCGGACTATGACAGGTATCCCGAATACGGTCGGGACATGGATCTGACTTTCGGCGAGATCGGTCTGGCCGGCCATTGGATGAAATACATTCTGCATCATGTATTCATCTACCAGGCCAAGATGCGACCGGGCTGGGCGATACTGCCCGACTGATTTTTGATCGTTGATCAGCGAGACACATGTATGACCACAAAGAATAGAGAGCCTTACAAGCAGGCCTATTATCCGCCAGTCCCGACGCGCTTCACGCGATATATGCGGACATCACTGGTTTGGCAATTCTTTCGCTTCATCATCATTAATTTTAAGATCCTCAAGTTGCTGTTCAAGGCGCACAAAGCATAGCGATTCTTCGGCCGAGTGTCAGTGTTCCCTGATTGCTGGGCTTTTTTCGCTGCTCGTTAACCGGTCCGGTCCGCCTCATTCAAGGAGGACGGCACTGATGAGTTGCGATTTCCGGCACGCTCAAGGCTGGATGGCAAAGGCGCAATCACCTGCCCCGGGCGGGAAACGCCGAGCGCTTCAGCGTTGCGTTGAGGCGACTGATCAGGGCGGGATCTTTTTGTGCCGCCGGAGTGGCCGGGTTCGCAGCGCTTCCGCACGCGCTCGAGAATAGAGTTGTCGCTGCCGGACACCGGGAGCGCGGATTAGCCCCGCGCCGGGATGCAAGGGCGGC
The DNA here is from genome assembly GCF_022340925.1 of Thiocapsa sp. Taxonomy (GTDB): domain Bacteria; phylum Pseudomonadota; class Gammaproteobacteria; order Chromatiales; family Chromatiaceae; genus Thiocapsa. Next base: position 41,228 of record NZ_JAJDNA010000048.1, on the reverse strand, counting down.
AGTGGATGTTGCGCGTACCTCACGACTGTGGCGCGCATGGCGTGCGCCCGAGGAAGTCGACCGAGTACTGTGGCAGCACGAGGTGCTGATCGCTGTTCCCTGGGTCGCACACTCGGGCAATCAACATACCGCAGTCCTGGTTGTGAATGGCGGCGGTAATGACGCTGGAGCGACGACCAACAACGATGCGCTGCTTGGTTTGCTCTCTGTCGCCACAGGCTCTGTGGCCGCCATGGTCTGTCAGATCCCGAACCAACCGTTATCGTTTTCGGATGAGCAGGAGCCGAGGATCGAGGATGCACTCCTCGCCTATGGAATGGATAAGTTCCTGCTGACTGCTGACCCTGAGTGGTTGGTTCATCTTCCGATGACCAAGGCCGTGGTCCGGGCGATGGATACCATACAGGCATTTGCGGCTGGAATCGGTGGGGGCGGCATGGACCAGCACCGATCTCCAGCAGAGCGGCAATGGGGTCTACGTGGGTTACGTGCCTCCGCCAGCCCGGGGATGGACCGCTTTCACCGTGGAGCTGACCTTTCCCGGCTCAACCGCGATCCCCACGACCCTGGAAAGCGACCAGACATTCACCACTGACGTTCGCGTGATCCCCGCCAGGTTACCGTTCGAAGGAACGGCCTGCTTCTGCTGGGCGTGTCTGCCAGGCTGGGGGGGTTGGCGCTCGACGCTAGAATGAGTGGCAATGCGTTTCTCCTCGATCCCCGCACGGAGTCAAGACAATGTCCTCGCATCCTGCTGTCTTTGGCCTGAAGGCAATTTCGCTCACCCTGATGCTCGGTGCGACCGGGCCGGCCCTGGCGGCCTCCGGGTACGTTGTCGCCCTGGTGAACCGGGTGCTGGTGACGGGGGATGAGACATTCGGAGGTTGTATGGCGGCGTTGTCCGTGAATCCTCAGAACGTCCTCCCAAGCTGCCAGCCGTGGTGGGTCAGCTTCAGCTGCTCCGGCGACTTCACTGACCGTGTCCGTTCCTACCGCATGCTGGACGTTTCCGAGCTTGCGCTCGCAACCGGAAAGCAGGTCCAGGTCTTTTTCAGGGACGACATGAAACACAACGGCTACTGCTTCGCCCATCGTATCGATGTCGTCCGTTAGACCATGAAGATGATTAAGCTTTTGGCGCGCGAGCCGCACCCGTCATCAGTCTGGCGATTCGGTTGTCGCCAGCCGGTTCCTCCCATGTCGTTTCGCCTGATAGAGTGCCCGGTCGGCTGCGCTTAGGAGGTCTCGGGGCGAGTCGATCCCATCTTCATTTGACGAAGCGACGCCCAGACTGACGGTCACCTGTCCGGCCGGGACGGCATGCTGCAGATCAAGTGAAAGGACCCGCTGACGTATCAGCTCGCCGAGTTGCACGGCGTCCTTCAGGGGGGTGTCGGGCAGCAGGAAAGCAAACTCCTCCCCGCCGATTCTCGCTGTGATGTCGCCGGGACGCTTGACAACCTCCTCCATGGCCTTGGCGATGTCTGTCAGACAGGTGTCGCCTGCGGGATGGCCGTAGCAATCATTATACGCCTTGAAGTGGTCTATATCTGCCGTGATCAACGACAGTATGGTTCCATCGCGTTTCGACCGGCGCCATTCCTTTTCCAGGATGCTCTGGAAAAAACGCCGGTTTGCGATCCCCGTCAGGGCATCCACGCCGAGCAGATGCTGGAGTGTCTTTCCCTCCTCGATCGCTGATGAAAGCTGTAAGCGAAAGCTGACGGACTCCCGAAAGTAGCGCCTCAGCTGGGCGGATGCGGCCAGCATCGCAAGGCCGAAAACCAAGATCATCAGCCCCATGACGATGTGCACGCGATCGCCGACGGCCAGCATCTGGACCGCAATCGGGGTCACCACGGGGATCGCAAAGCACGCATACGCGTGCCCCAGAACAGACAGCAAAGGGATGGCCCCGGCGACCATGCCGCCCAGGACAAAGGCCAGAAAAACCTGATGCGGCAGCGACGCAGGAACAAACAGGAAAAGCCCAGCCGAGCCCCAGACGACCCCTGCTGAGCAAGCACCGAGCTGTAGATGGAGCTCCCATCGGCGCGTGTTTGTTGCGCGGTCCGGTGTGCGTCGATAGCTCCGCAACAGAACGGAACGAGCCGCTGTGACCACGACCAGGGCAACCAGCCAGAGCAAGAGCGTCAGACGATCGGTGACGTCCCACAGAAGGAAGGTCAGCAGCAGTCCGTTGGCCAGGTTGGCCAGCAGAGCGACCGGCAGCTGACGGAACGACTGCTCCACCTGCGCGCTCTGCAACGTCTGCATCGGTTCGGTGGCAAGGAGATTGGCTGTCTGGGCCATGCGGTATGCGCCCCCCAAACGGATACCAAATGACGCCCGTGCGCGTCTCTGGTGCGCAGATTCCCAGTTTCGACTCTGCGGTGCTCCCTGCCTGGATCGATATGACGGCCTCCGATGCCTGAAACGGTGACGGAGCGGCGATACGGCGCACCATCGCTGCTAGCCCACTGCGGTGCGGCTGCCGCCTCGGTGTGCCGATTTCGCCGACAGATGAGGTGGCGCCGGAGTGGCGCGTGAGCTAATGCCCGATGAGTGTAGCCCATACACACCCAAATGAGGGGTTCAGAGCTCACCGCGTCGATGGCGGCCGACGATCAGCGCGGGCGCTTTCCCACGTGATCAAAGGGTGTGGCAGAGGAGGTTAGGCGCAACGCATCGTAGGTCTGATCGAGGCTGGACCGGATCTCGCGCTCGCAGTCGGCGGCGAAGGAGAGGAAGGTCTTGGCAATGGTCGACAGGTCACGGCCTTTCGGATGGACCAGATACCAGGTTCGCTGGATTGGGAACCCCTCGACGTCCAGCATCGCCAGACGCCCGGCGCCTCCATCGAGGGTAAGCGTGTGGAGCGAGAGCGCGGAGATGCCCAACCCGGCTATGATGGCATGCTTGATCGCCTCGTTGCTTCCAAGCTCCATACGCACGTTCGGCCTCAGACCCCGCTCCGTGAATCGCTTGACGATCGAATCACGGATACCCGAGCCTGGCTCCCGGAGGATGAAACGTTCTGTTGCCAGCCGCTCCATGGAGATTCCGGACTCGCCAATCAAGGGGTGATCGGTGCGGGCAACGATGATCAGTGGGTTGGGGGCTAGATAGGTCGCTTCTACGTCCATTCCGGCGCCTGTTGGCTCGCCGAAAATGTAGAGATCGTCATCATTGGCGGCCATGCGCTCAATGATCCGCGTGCGGTTGGTCACCTTCAGCGAGACATCGATGCCCGGGAATCGATCGCAAAAGGCCCCCAGGATCTCAGGCGCGAAATACTTGGCGGTCGTGATGACGCCAAGTCGAAAGCGCCCGCTCTTGAGTCCCTTGAGGTCGGCGAGCTTGATCTCGAGGTCCGCGAGCGTGCGCAGGATGGTCCGGCAGGCCACATAGACCTCGCGACCGGCATCGGTGGGCTCCACGCTACGCCCGACGTGCAGGAACAAGGGCATGCCGACTGTATCCGACAGCTTCTTGATCTGCATCGATACCGTGGGCTGGGTCAGGAACATCTCGTCGGCCGCACGGGTGAAACTGCCCAAGCGCACGATCGCCTCGAGGAGCTGGAGCTGGCGCAGCGTGGCATGTCGAATGAAGCGGTTGGTCGTCTCCGTTGTATTGGCTCCCGTTGTCTTGTGAATGGCCGAGTGCCCGGCTTCAGTTGATGGCCGATCGGTCGTCTCTCGGCGAGATCCTGATTTGTTGGAGCCAAGATCTCACGGTGAAGCAGTCATGTCAGACCGTCCGCCTGGAAACGGCAGTCGTTGGTCGCCCTTTGGATCCCACGCCCCCCTCAGTCCGGCCAGACGCGGGGCCGCCGGGGCAAGCTGTCCGCGGCGCTGGACGGTGTGTTCGCGGCCCGACCCCGGGAGGGCTCGGCCTCGGCGACGACTCTGGGACGGGACGCTGTCTCGGTCCCGCGGATGCCAGTCTGTACCGACGCCCTGTCGAGCCCGGCCGGGGGCGGCGTCTTCTTCGTGCGAGTCCGCGGTTGTTGCGTCGCGCTCGCCGCCGCGGACGTCCGACGCATGGTCGAGGGCTGCTGTGCCGTTGGCTCCTTCGGTGAGCGGACAGCATCGGGGCTTGGCTTGGTGCTCTCTGGATCGCTCATCGGCATCGTTCCCCTGAGTTTGACGATGTTCTATCGAAATGTGTAAGGCGCAGAGGCGACCTATGGCGCGCTAGCGGCGAGGGTCGGGATTGGGCGCGGCATTCGGCGGCGCCGTCGCCTCGTCCTCTGTGGCGGTCAATGCATCCAGCTCGCTGGCAAACCGGTGGAGATGCTCGCCCAACTCGCCCGCCTCCTCCTCGGCGTGCAAGGTGATGTTCACATAAGTTTTTCCGAAGCTGATGTCGGGGTAGATGCCAGTGCGCTCTGAAAGGCGCGCCGCTCGTTCCAGGAAGGCCCGGGTGGCCTCATAGTCGTCAAATTCGAGCCGGCGCTCGAGCCGAAGTGGGCGCTGCCGGCTCGTCCAGGTGTGTTTCATGACGGGCACACCTTAGAAGTAGACCCGCTCCGCGGGGTCGCGATGGCGCGGTACACCAAGTGATGCCAGCCAGTCTTCAATCTCGCGGGCGTGCTCGGCCTCCTCCTCCAGCAACGCCTGGAAAAAATCGCCGTTTGCCTGGTCTCCGACGCGACGACAGAAGGTCGCCGCTTCCTGGTAGAGGGCGACGATCTCGCTCTCGAAGACCGCGTCCTGACGCAGCAGGTCGGCCAGGTTGCGGGCAACACCAGCGGGGCGGAGTTGGGAAGCGTTTGGTGCGACGCCCAGTACCAACATGCGTTGGATGATGCGCTCGGCATGCTTCATCTCCTCGACCGTCTCCTCACGCAGCCGGGTTGCCGCCTCCCGGAGACCCCAGGCCTCGGCGAGCGAGGCCTGGGTCATGTACTGCTGGACCGCGGACAGCTCCAGGCTCAAGGCACGACCGAGGTACCCAAGGGTACGAGGATGGATGAGTGCGTGTCGCATACGGCGTGACCCTCACCGCCGGTATCAGGCGCGGACGGCGTTGCATCAAGCAGTCGGGGTGTCCTTGCTCAGGATCGGCTCGACCTCGCGGTGCGGGCGGGCGATGATGTGCGCGGCGACCAGGCCGTCGCCGACCCGCTCGCAGGCGTCGGCGCCGGCGCGCACCGCGGCATTGACCGCCCCCGTCTCCCCGCGCACCAGCACGGTCACGTACCCCCCGCCGACGAACTCGCGCCCGATCAGGCGCACCTCGGCGGCCTTGGTCATGGCATCCGCCGCCTCGATCGCGGGAACCAACCCGCGCGTCTCGATCATTCCAAGAGCGATACCGTAGCTTTCACTGGCCATCTGTCTTCTCCGATTTCTTACTTTGCGTGAATAAAATGAATCAGTTGGGGCCGCCGCTCGACGGCCCGTCCGGGCTTACTCGGCCGCGGCGCTGCCCACCGGCAGGATCGGCTCGACCTCGCGGTGTGGGCGGGCGATGATGTGCGCGGCGACCAGGCCGTCGCCGACCCGCTCGCAGGCGTCGGCGCCGGCGCGCACCGCGGCATTGACCGCCCCCGTCTCCCCGCGCACCAGCACGGTCACGTACCCTCCGCCGACGAACTCGCGCCCGATCAGGCGCACCTCGGCGGCCTTGGTCATGGCATCCGCCGCCTCGATCGCGGGAACCAACCCGCGCGTCTCGATCATCCCGAGCGCGATTCCGAATTTGTCGCTAGCCATCGTTCGTGTCTCCTCTGTGTACCAAGTCGCCGCGGCCGGTGCCGCCCAATCACCTTCAACCCAGGTTTAATGTCATCCGCCGGTTCGGACGTTGCCAGCCGATCCGACCCTCATGCGGCCTTCGCGGAGAGGGTCGCGTCCGGCTGGACTGCCGCAGCCTGCTCCCATTCCCAGTGGTCGATGACGCCTCCGATCGTCAAATCGGTCAGGATGCTCGCGTCGCCCATGGCGTAACGGGCCGCCGAGCCACTGACCACGAAGACCCAGTCGCCGGGGCGGGCATCGACCGGATCGGTGGCCACATACTGCCTGCCCTTCAGGTCTTGCAGGACCCTGAGATCCCAGTGCCCAAGCCCCGGGTTTCGCTGCGTGCAGACCAATGAGCCGACCACCTGACGGATCTCCATCAGCCCGAGTCCCGTGAACCTACGTCTGTCGCATCGGGTTCGGGCGGCCAACGATCGATGATGCCGACGATGGTCAGATCGCTCGGATACTCTTTGCTCCCGGCCGCTTCGCGGGCCGCAGAGCTGCCGACGCAGATGACCCAGTCGCCCGGCACGCACCCGACCGCATCCACTGCCACTTGCAGTGCGCTGCCGTCACGCACCACCAAAAGGTGTTTGTGCTCGAAGCCCGGAATGCGGTTGGTCGAAACGAGGGGACGCTCAACCTGACAGATCTTCATCAGTGTCCTCCCGCCACTTCCAGATGGAGGGAGGTCCCCATCACCTCGATACCCCTGCCCGCGTCGCAGTCGCGGACGGCGAGCAGGCGGTGGAGCAATCCCTGATCGGCGAGCTCCGCGAAGCGCGCCGCCAGTGCACTGTCGAGCCGGTGGCAACGCGTGACCGCGCGCTCCCGTGCCCCAGGCACCTGGCCGTGGTAATCGAATCGGATAATGACCGGAATCGGCAGCCCGTGTGAGACGGTGAGGCCACCGAAGATCTTGCGTCCGACGTCGAGATCGGCCGCACCCTCCTCGACAGTGTCCAGATAGGCGAAGTAGGTCAGGTTTCGGAGCTGAATCTCCTCGAAGCCGATGCCAACGCCCATAAAGCGCTCGGCGTGACCCACGTCACTGTAGCGTCCACCATGGAACTGACGGACATAGTCCACTTGCGACAGGTTGTTCTCGATGAGGCGCGCAGCCAGTCGTACCATGCCTTCTTCCGCACTGCCGGGCGCGTGCGCCCTGACCAGCTCGACGATGCGCTCGCGCGCCGCGGCCGCTTCTAGATCCCGGGTGATCGCATGGACCTTGAGGGCATCGACCGCCTGGCTCGGGTCCAGGGTGCCCTCGGCGTCTGGTACGTGCACACGAATCGCGTCCGTGTCCGTATCCAGCCCGATCAGCAACAGGGCGACCGACGCGCCGCAACAGAAACTGTTCTCGACCGCCTGTCGGAACGCCTGTAGGCGTTCCAGCGAGGCCCGTGCGGCCGCTGCATCGTTCGACCCGTGTGCCGCGCAGCCCTGGTGGCCCGGATCGACCGAGCTGTAGTGATAGACCACCACCTTCAGATAACGGGTTGGCACGTCCGCGGTGTTCGGCTTGCCCTCGCGATACCGCTCGAGCTCGACCTCGACCCACTTGGCGACCGTATTCTCGACGTCGAACAATCCGCCTGCGTAGGACTTGCGTCGCACTGCACCGAAAGGCAGCCGAAGGACGTAGCTGATCGCGTGCGCGAGGCGTCCGTCCGCACACGGCGTGACATCCATCAGGTGAAAGCCGCATTCCTGGATGAAGCGTTCGAAGTCTTTGACATCCCGGCCGCCCAACGGGTCGTTTTCAAAGAAGTCATCAGCCATCCGTCGGTAGGTCTCGAACACGGACCAGGCGAACAGGGTCTTGAGGTCGAGCCCGCCGACCCAGGCATCCTCGAGGATGCGACTCGGCAGCAAGAACCCCAGCTCAGTCTCGGCGATCCGTTGCGCCTGGGCCTCGAAGTCGGGCGTCCATCCGAGCGCGGAGAGACGCTTGAGCACGGGGACGATCCGGTCGAACGCCGACTTGACCCGCTCCTCGTAGCTGCGAAGAAGCGCATTCCCATTGAGATCGGTCAGCGGGTGAAGCTCTGCCGCACGACCCATGGCGATACGCGGGTGTCCCGCCCGAACGACGCCCCTGGAGCCTGGCGCGTCCTCCGATGCCGCGGGAGGGCGCGGGCGGGTCGCGCGCGCCTGCAGGCCGGGCAGCCCCGAGGGCACGCCCGGTAAGGGCTGCCCTTGAGGTTGCGGCGACTGGCGCGGCGTGACGGGCCTTGGGGTCGATGCCCAGATCAGGCTCGTGCGGGTTGAACGGCGATGGCTCGACATGACCTCGATGGCTTCAGGTTTGGATCGGGATGCGCGCTTGGCTCAGCAGTTTGTAGATGGCCCTACTGGTGGCGCGCTCAGCCTCGCGCTCCACCCGAGTAGGTGATGAGCGAACCGCGTTCCGTGTTGCCGCTGCTCCCCGTCACGCGGCTCACCGGCTGCGGGACTTCCTCGTTGCGTTTGGTCTTAACGGGCGGCATGGCGCCCATGGCGCCCGGCCGAGTGGGATTGCGGCGTCGTGCCGAGGACCCTTCCGTGCCTGTGACATGCTCACCCCGATCCCAATCGTCGCCGGTGATCTTGAGACCGGCAGCCTGTCCTTCACCGGTCACCCGGGGGCGTTCCGGCGGTGGCGCGATTTCCTCGCCGAGCTCCGCAGGCTCCATCTCCAGCAGGTTGCCCTGCATGGCGTGGCCGCGGTCGAAACGGAACTGCTCCGTGCCGGTGATCTTGCCCGTCCCCATGCCGAATGGGCCGGTGATCCGCCCTTCCTGCTCGTAGAGGGTTCCGGTCACGCCGCCCGACTGGCGGGCCTGGAACGCCTGTCGGGCCGGGGAGTTGACGCTGAAGCTCTGCCACGGGGCATGGTCAATGGCTCGCGGGAAATCGCCTTGACCCGGTAATGCTCCACTGCCGCAGCTCGCGTTGAACTGATCGACCCCGACATAAGGAGTACCCGTCACATCCTCGCATGCACCTTGGGCGGCGCCCGTCATCACACCCCCTATCCCCGGCTGGATGCCCGTCATTTGATGTCCGGGTGTCGAGGGCAAGGTTTGGGTGCGTGCGACGATGGCCTGCTGCTGGTCGGGGGCGCAGTAGGTCGCCGCCTGCTCGAGTCCGGCGTAGGGCGTGCCCGTGACCACTTTGCAGGTGCCAGGCTCGTCGCCCGTCACCCGGCCCGAACGCCCCGTCTGAGTCCCGGAGACGACCAGCCCTTTTTGGGTCGTCGACAGACCGACCTTCGGTGGCTCCATCGGCGCCGGCTTTACTTTGCAAAACTCCTTGTACTGCTCGCCGCCGACATACTCGTCCCCGGTGATCAGACGGCAGCTGCCTGACTCGTCCCCGGTCATCCTCGCGCTCCGGCCGACCCGCGTGCCGGTGATGGCGCCGCCGCTGAGCGTCTGGGTCAGGTCGACCTTGGTCGGGGCCCGCCGGGACTTCAGGGCCTCGCCGTTCTCCGCCGACACGTATTGGCTCCCGGTCGGCCGGACCCCGGCACCAGCCTCGTTGCCCGTGACCTTCGCCGACAGCCCGACCTGAACGCCAGAGACGGGACGACCGCCGACGGTTTGGGTATGTCCGGTCCGTCGAGCGCTCGGCGTCGGCTCGGTCCCGCAAAAGGCGGTCGACTGCTCGGCCGACAGATACTCCGTGCCCGTCACCGTCTTGCAGGTCCCGGGCTCGTCGCCCGTGACCTTGGCCGCGCGACCGACCTCGGTGCCCGTGACCCGACTGCCGAGACTGGTGCTGGTCACGTGGACCTTCGAGGCCGACTTGGCGGGTTCCGCCTGGCAGAATTCGCGAAAGATCTCCGCCCCCAGGTACTCCGTACCGGTGATCTCGCGGCAGCTACTCGGCTCGTCACCGGTGACAGAGCGGCTGCGCCCGACCCTGGTGCCGGTCACAAGCTGACCGTGCACGGTCTCGCTCACTCCGACCTTCCAGGGCTGGTCCTGGGCACTCCCGCGTCCGGGCCTCACGCGGCCCGTCGGTTGGGCCTTACGCGTCCCGGCGGAGCCCGCCGCACTGCGATGGGCGCGCACCGTCTGTGCCAGCTCGCGCCCGGAGAGCTTGGGGTTGGCCTGACGCGCGAGACTCGCCGTCGTGGTCGGGGTCTTGGCCGCCGCTTTGCCCCGACCCGATTGCGCCGCCCTTCGGGCCAGCGCGAGCATTCGGCCGGCGGGCTTCATCGCCGTGATTCGCTTGCCGTTGCGCTTTGAGCTGTTCGCCGAGACCTTCGCGCCGCTATGGGAGAGCCGAGCCTCTGGCGGCGCCGCAACACGTTCGGCAACTCCTTCGTCCTGCTCGCGGCAGCCGCATCCGCGGCCGGTCTTTTCCCCCGCGGTGGCCGGGTTCTTCGGGTTGGTGGTCGAGGATCGGGTGCGATCCTGCGTCCGATCGGCTCGCTTGCCCGCCTGCGAGAGTGCCTCCCTTCGCGCACGAGCACGGGCACGACTGGAGTCCGAAGGCAACGCGGCCCGAGAGCGCCGGACCGGCGATGCGGAGCCGGGGGCGGAAAAGGACGGCGGTGCGGGGCTGGACACCGAGGTCGGGGCAGTGGTCCGCGGTGGAGCACCCGCAGCGCGCCCGGACGGCGCATCCTCCGGCTTGCGGCTGCGCTCAGTGCTTGCACCGGCCGAGGACCGCTTGCCGAGGGTGGACAGGGCGCGGCGGCGTGCCAGGGCCGCCTCACGGCCACTCGATCTCAGATTCGCTTTGCTAGCCATGGTCTTTCCCTTCAGGCGCCGAAGACGCCGCAGATCGCCCGTTCGGGCGACGATGCCGGAGCCGCTTGAATCCCCGACTCCGCGATCGCGCCGTCCGCTCGGTGTTGAAACACTGGTCGTCGGTAGCCGGGCGCCAGCGTGGCGCGACCGGTCTGGGGGGCAGTGCCGGGCATCTGCCGCCGACGTTTTCTGATCAACCGCGCCCCGCAAAGACCACGAAGCAGGCGCCCTGGCTCTGGGTATAGTTGTCATAGCCGGTCAGACGCACATGGTGATCCGGGTAGGCGCGATGGCACGCCTCCAGCTCACTCACGATTTGGCCAAGGTCCGCCGCACCGAAAAAGGGCAGCTTCCACATCGTCCAATAGTGGTTCATCGCATTCGTTGGATGGACATGCTCAATGCCGGGCGTCCAGCCCTGGGCGATCACGTAAGCGATCTGATCGAAGATTTCTTCCTGGCTCATCGCCGGCAAGAAACCAAAGGTCTCGAGGGTCGGACGGGTTTGGTAGTCGCCCAAGGTGCTTTGGAATGGCATGGTTCAGGTTCCTCTCGTTCGGAATGTGTTGGGGCTTCGAGCCCTCAATGCCCGGCAGTCCGGCCTTCCGCGGCCTCCGTGGGTTGCCCCCGCCGGCGGCTCGCGGCTGGCAGCCGTCGTCAACCCACGTCGAGCTTGTCGACGGTTTCGAACTCGAACTTGATCTCTTTCCAGGTCTCCATCGCGATCGCAAGCTCGGGGCTGTGCTTGGCGGCCGAGGAGAGGACCTCGCGGGCCTCCTTCTCGATCTCCCGCCCCTCGTTACGGGCCTTGACGCAGGCCTCGAGCGCGACCCGGTTGGCCGCGGCCCCCGCCGCGTTGCCCCAGGGGTGCCCCTGGGTGCCGCCGCCGAACTGAAGGACCGAGTCGTCGCCGAAGATGGTCACGAGCGCCGGCATATGCCAGACGTGGATGCCACCGGACGCCACCGCGAAGACGCCGGGCATGGAGCCCCAGTCCTGATCGAAGAAGATGCCGCGGGCCCGGTCCTCCGGGATGAAGGATTCGCGCAGCAGGTCGACGAAGCCGAGGGTGGACCCCCGGTCGCCTTCGAGCTTGCCCACCACGGTTCCGGTGTGGAGATGGTCGCCTCCGGAGAGTCGCAGGCACTTTGCGAGCACCCGGAAGTGGATACCGTGCTTTGGATGGCGGTCGATGACCGCGTGCATGGCGCGGTGGATATGTAGGAGGATCCCGTTCTTCCGGCACCACTTCGCCAGCCCCGTATTGGCCGTGAAGCCGCCGGTCAGGAAGTCGTGCATGATAATCGGCTGCCCCAGCTCCTTGGCAAACTCGGCGCGCTCGTACATCTGCTCCGGATCGGGGGCGGTCACGTTGAGGTAGTGACCCTTGCGCTCGCCCGTCTCGGCCTGGGAAGCGGCAACCGCCTCGGCGACAAACTCGAAGCGGTTCTGCCAGCGCATGAAGGGTTGGGAGTTGACGTTCTCGTCGTCCTTGGTGAAGTCGAGCCCGCCCCGCAGGCACTCGTAAACGGCGCGGCCGTAGTTCTTGGCGGAGAGCCCCAGCTTTGGCTTGATGGTGCACCCGAGGAGGGGACGCCCATACTTGCTCATCTTGTCGCGCTCGACCTGGATGCCGCTGGGCGGGCCCAGGCAGGTCTTCACGTAGGCGATGGGGAAGCGGATGTCCTCCAATCGGAGGTGACGCAGCGCCTTGAAACCGAACACGTTGCCGACCAGGGAGGTCAGGACGTTGACGACCGAGCCTTCCTCGAAGAGGTCGATCGGGTAGGCGACGAAGGCATAGAAGGATTCCTTGTCGCCCGGTACGTCTTCAATCCGATACGCGCGCCCCTTGTAGTACTCCAGGTCGGTGAGGAGCTCAGACCAGACGGTACTCCAGGTCCCCGTCGAGGATTCCGCGGCGACGGCGGCGGCGACCTCTTCGCGCGGGACACCGGGCTGGCCGGTCACTTTGAAACAGGCCAAGAGGTCGGTGTCGAGTGGAACATAGTCCGGGGTCCAGTACATGTCCCGATACTCTTTAACACCGGCATCGTAGGTCTTCACGCTCATGGTCAGCTCCTGTGGTCTGTGCCTGGTCCGCCTCGCGTGCGGAGGCCGTTTCGAACTCTGCGGTCAACTTACTGTGAATCGAAGCATAGAAAAAAATAAATTCTCTCTATCTGTGGCATCGATGGATATCGATGGGTGGTCAGGCCGTGGCGGCTTCCGGCTGCTTCCTGCGTCGGCCCAACTCGGTCAAGACAGATTCCATTCGGAAGATACGGCTGCAAACCTGTTGTCGTGGCGCCGCGTCGCTCGGGCCGCGCCCGCGAGTGCGCCCTCGTCGTGGGAGGCCTGGGGCCGGTGTGGTCCCGCAAAAGCGCTGGTCGCGATGCTCCTGTTGTCCTCGAGGTCGATCTCCTGCTTACCGCACCAAGCGCCGCCGCTCGACCCTGTTGTTGTTCGTCACTCGGCGCTCGCCGTGCATGCTGATTGTCACGCGAGCGCTCATGGAGCGAGCCGGCCCTGACGGGGAACCCTTCCTCCAGGGCCGCCGAGCCCTCCCATGACAGCCCCGAGCGGCTTGCCAGTCCATCACGGCGGTGCGCTCGGCAAAACCTTTGGCCAGGTGGGCGCCGGGGCAAATCAGTTTACCATATCTGACCTGGCCGACAGATCTCCAGATTGCCCAGCAGGTCGGTATGGACCCTGCGCTGCGGGACGGGGTGTTGGGGTTCGGGGCCACGGAGGCCGATCCGGACCATTGGGGTAATCGATTCGTCGCTGCTTGGCGTCTGGACATTGGTGGATGCGAAGCCTAAAAACCTTCGATGACTGCTTCATAACGTCGTCCTCAATACTTATTAAAGCCGCGGGACAACGGAGTCAGGTATGCGAATTCTCAATGAGATCCGGCTCGATAATCTTCGCGGCGACCTCTTCGGAGGGGTCACCGCGGCCGTCATCGCGCTGCCCATGGCGCTCGCGTTCGGCGTCGCCTCCGGGGCAGGGGCCGAAGCTGGCCTCTACGGGGCCGTGTTGGTAGGTCTGTTTGCCGCCCTGTTCGGCGGGACCCCGACCCTCATCTCCGAGCCCACCGGCCCCATGACCGTGGTCTTTACGGCGGTCGTAGCCTCGCTGATCGCCGCGAGCCCCGAGCAGGGGATGTCGATGGCTTTCACGGTGGTCATGCTCGCGGGGCTGTTTCAGCTGGCGTTCGGAGCCATGAAGCTGGGGCGTTATGTGACCATGATGCCCTTCACGGTCATCTCGGGCTTCATGTCGGGAATCGGCTTCATCCTGATCATCCTCCAGATGCCCGGGATCCTCGGACAGGCGGCACCGGGCGGTGGTGTCATGGGGACGCTGCAGGCCCTGCCGTCGCTGATCCGGGCCATCAACCCGCAAGAGGCCGTCCTGGCCGGCCTGACCTTGGCGATCCTCTTCCTGATGCCAACTCGGATCAAACGCATCCTGCCGCCGCAGCTGGTTGCGCTGGTGATTGGGACCCTGCTCGCGATCTATTGGCTGGGCGATCAGGACATTCGGCGGATCGGCGAGATCCCGGCCGGCCTGCCGACTCTGCAGCTTCCGGTGTTCAGTGTCGAACAGTGGCAGACCATCCTGATCGATGCGGTCGTGCTCGCCATGCTTGGCTCCGTCGATGCCCTCCTGACCTCGGTGATCGCAGGCAGTCTGACCCGCAAGCCGGTCGACTCGGACAAGGAGTTGCTCGGACAGGGCATCGGCAACCTGGCGTCCGGTCTCTTTGGCGGCCTGCCGGGTGCGGGTGCGACCATGGGCACGGTGGTCAATATTCAGGCCGGCGGGCGGACCGCGCTCTCGGGTTTGACCCGCGCGGCCATCCTCGCGGTGGTCGTCATCTGGGCCGGCGCCCTGACTGCACGCATCCCGCTGGCGGTTCTGGCCGGGATCGCTGTAAAGGTCGGCATCGACATCATCGACTGGCGGTTTCTGAGCCGTGCACATCGGGTGTCGATCAAAGGTGCCTTCATCATGTACGGGGTGATCCTGATGACGGTCTTCGTCGACTTGATCACGGCCGTGGCGATCGGTCTCTTCGTGGCGAATGTGCTGACGATCCGGCGCCTCGCCGACGTCCAGGAAGCGTCCGTCTGTGTCCTTCCGGCGCGGCGCACACGCGACGAAGGCCAGTGTGCAGACCTTTCGTGCGACGAGCGGTCGGTGCTCGCGCAAGGGCGGGGTCGACTGAAGGTCCTGCATCTCAGTGGTCCCCTGGTCTTCGGGGCCGCGGCCGCAATCAGCCGGCAGGCGCCGAAGCTCGAAGGCGCGCAGGCCGTCCTCGTCGACCTGAGCCGGGTCCCGCACATGGGTGTGACCACTGCGGTCGCGGTCGAGGCGGTGGTCCGTGACGCGCTCGCGCAGGGAACGAAGGTCTACATGGCGGGTGTCCACGGCCAGCCGCGCGAGCGCCTGGAGCACTTGGGACTTCGCGAGGTCATGCCCAACGAGCAGTGGATCCAGGACCGCGAGGCCGCACTGAAGCTCGCAGTGGCGCAGATGGCATCGCGGTAAGGCATTGCGGACGCACTCGGCGGTGCGGCCAAGGGGCCGTCCCCGCCTGTCCGGTCGCGCGTGAGCGCGGGCGTGGCGGGCGCTCGCGATCCACGGGGACGGCGCAGACTCATCCGCCGGTCGTCGACATGAACCGGACGATCTTCTCCGGTCGCTCCTTGAGCTCGTGGCGCTGGGGCTTCAGGGCGATGGCTCGGCGGATGTGAGAGACCAGGCCAGCGTCATCGATCCCATCGCGCAGGAGCGGACGCAGCTCATAGCGGTCGTCCTGGCCCAGGCACAGATAGAGGGTACCGTCGGCCGCGAGTCGGACGCGGTTACAGGTTTCACAGAAGTGCCGCGACAGGGGCGTGATGAAGCCGATCCGGGTCTCGGTGGCGCCGACCCGATCGTAGCGGGCAGGGCCCCCGCCGGGCAGGATGTCCGGGATGAGCTTGAAGCGCCGCTGCAGACGGCGCCGGACGGTCTGCAGATCGATATAGCGGCGCTGTGCGGCTTGCCCGGTGGCGCCCATGGGCATGGTCTCGATCAGGCGCAGCGTGAATCCGTTGTCCGCGCAGAAGCCAAGGATTGTCTCGATCTCGTCGTCGTTCACGCCGCGCATGACGACCGTGTTGACTCGAATCGGCGCGAAACCGGCCGCGTGCGCCGCTGCGATTCCGCGCAGCACCTTCCTGAGATCACCGCCGGTGATCTGTTTGAAGACCTCCGCGCGCAGGCTGTCGAGGCTGACATTGAGTCGGCTCACGCCGGCCCGGCGGAGCGGCACCGCAAGCGAGGCCATGCGGGTGCAGTTGCTCGAGATGGAGAGATCATCGAGGTTCGGCAGGGCGGACAGTCGAGCCGCCAGGTCCGGCAGGTTCCGCCGCACCAGCGGCTCGCCCCCCGTGATGCGGACATGCCGCACCCCCAGACTCGTGAAGGCGCTGACCACGCGGCTCAACTCTTCGAACGTGAGCCAGTGGTCGGGCTCCGCGAAGCCCTTGAAGCCCTTCGGCAGACAATACCCGCAGCGCAGATCGCAGCGGTCCGTGACGGACAAGCGCAGATAGGCGATGTGGCGGCCGAAAGGGTCGATAAGACCCGGCTCTGTCATTGGGTGATCCATTGGATGGCGGCGACCAGCACGCGAGGTTAGCAGCCGGAGCAAGGCAGAAACAGACACGGAATCCAAGCCCTTTGAGCTCGTCGAAAGCCGGAATATGCAGCGAGGCGAGGTCGAACGCCTTGCACGGGCGTCGATTCCGCTTCGCTCTGCGAGATCCTGATCCCCCGTCAGCTCAGTTGCGAGGCCGTTCCCGGCGTGGCCTGTGTCAGCCTCGGTCAATCCGCCAGTTCGCCCTGCACCAGTGCCCAAACCCCGATGCCGAGACACAGGATGAAGGAGAGGAGCGCCCAGTTCGCGAGCGAAAGGCCCAGAATCACCAGCGCCTCGTCCTCGCAGAATCCGGTTGCCATGAACCAGGCGGGCATCTGTTGGCCGAGCCACTCGACCAGGCGCTCGATCAGTCCGGGCGGCCCCCCGGTGCAGGACGCCTGGTCAAGTGGTTGATGCTGCAGCCAACTCTGGTAGGCGGCGACGCCGATTCCGGTCACCGAGATGGGAAGGGTCAGGCCGCCGAGCAGCCAGCCGGCGCGGCCCGAGGGCGATCGGCGGCTCGCAAAGGCGGCTCCGAGAGCGACAACCGTGAGCACCATGAAGAGAAGGCGCTGAAAGACACAGAGATGGCAGGGCTCCAGACCGAGCCAGGCGGTCGACAACAGGCTCCCCGTTGCCGCGGCCGCGCATCCCGCAGCCAGCATGAGCCAGATGGATGGGGTGGATGGACGGATCATCTCCCTACTCCAGGGCGACACTCATCGCCGCGGTAGCCAGGCTGCTAGAACTCTCCGCTCGCGCCACCCGTCATAATCGCCCGGATGTTGTCGCGGACCCTGAGCGAGGCTTGCTTGAGGTCCTCCGGCAGCTTCCGACCACCGTGGATCATCATGTCGAGGTTCATGCTGTAGAGCGTCAGGTGCCCCTGAGCGTCCTCGACCAGAGCGATGCGGCATGGCATGAATCCGCTGTACTCGTTACGGTACTCCAGCATCTGCTGACCGACCCGCGCATCGCAGAAGGAGAGAAAGTTGACGTATCGATAGCGTTCGCCGGTGATCGCCTCGATTTGCTTGTAGAAGGGAGATTCCCCCACGAACAGCAGGTTGCGCGAGACGGCAATGCTCTTCATGGAAGCGATGACGTCATCTGCGGTGAGTCCTTCCTCGACCGGGATCGACCACATCATGGCGACGCCCGGATCGCCCGTCTCCAAGAGGCGCGACGCGAAATCGGCATAGACGCTCGGGAATTTCGGGTCGAAGTCCGCAAGGCTCGCTCCGACTCGCAGATACAGGATTCCGGCGGCAATCAGGGTCAATAAGCCGATGACGGCCAGCAGATTTCGAACGAGTTTCACGTTTGGGGTCTCCCTCTCGGGTCCTTCGCGGCGGGTTGGGGCCCGATCCTACTCGACTTTGGGCGGCCTGGCGATGGCACGGACGCCTGTGCCCTCGCGCCGGGTCATCCGGCGCGCGTCAGGCGTCGCTCGGCCTCACGGTACTTCTCGGCGGTCCGCTCAATGACGTCCTGGGGCAGGCGGGGGCCGGGCGGGGTCTTGTCCCAATCGAGCGTCTCCAGGTAGTCGCGGACGAACTGTTTGTCGAAGCTCGGCGGGCTGGTGCCCGGCCGATATTCATCGGCCGGCCAGAAGCGCGAGGAGTCGGGCGTGAGGACCTCATCGATCAGATGTAGCCGGCCTTTGCCGTCGAGGCCGAACTCGAGCTTGGTGTCGGCGATGATGATCCCCCGCCCGTGGGCATAGGCAGCGCACTCACGATAGATGCTCAGGCTGATCTCACGCACCTGTGACGCGAGGTCGCGACCGAGCAGGGTCGCGGTGTAGGCAAAGTCAACATTCTGATCATGCCCGCCGAGCCCGGCCTTGGTCGACGGCGTATAGATGGCCTCCGGGAGCCGGTCCGCTTGACGCAGCCCGGGCGGGAGCAGGATCCCGCAGACCGCTCCGCCACGCTGGTAGTCCTTCCAGCCTGATCCGATCAGGTAGCCTCGGACGATCGCCTCGACCGGCAAGGGCTCGAGACGGCGGACGACCATCGCACGATCGCCGAGATGGGCGAGCTCATCGGGATCCTTGACGACATCGGCGAGCGGGATGTCGGCAAGGTGATTAGGGATGAGGTGCGCGGTGCGCGCAAACCAGAATCGGGAGACCCGCGTCAAGACCTCGCCCTTGCCTGGAATCGGCTGGGGCAGGACGACATCGAACGCGGACAGTCGGTCGCTGGCGACGATCAACAGGTGCGCCGAGTCGATCCGGTAGATGTCGCGGACCTTGCCGCGTCCGACCAGCTGCAAGCTGGCGAGCTTAGACTGATAGAGTGCGCTCATGTCTGTCATCCGGGTTGCCGGGGGAAGAGTATAGCGGGTCGCGTCCGTAGCCGGATCGTCGCCCCAAAACCTGCCTTCAGCGACCTGGCCCCCGCGCGCTGGAAGCTGAAGCCACGGGTTTCGTGCAGGTGCACTCGGGTATAGGATCATCGCACTGGTAAGCGGCGGTGCGGGATCGCCCAAGCAGATCGGAGTGACCAGATCATGGCCAAGAGCATCATCAAGACCGACCAGGCGCCGGCAGCGATCGGCACCTATTCTCAAGCGGTGAAGGTTGGCGAGACCGTCTACCTGTCTGGACAGATCCCTTTGGTCCCGGAAACCCTGGAATTGATCTCGGGTAACGTCGAGGCGCAGGTCCGACGGGTCTTCGAGAATCTGCGCGCGGTCGCCCACGCGGCGAACGGTAGCCTGGCCGATGTCGTCAAGCTCAACGTCTTTCTGGTCGATCTGACCCATTACCCGCTGGTGAATCAGGTCATGGCGGAGTATTTCGACGCGCCTTATCCGGCGCGTGCGGCAATTGGCGTCGCGGCGCTGCCTAAGGGGGCAGCAGTCGAGATGGATGCTGTGATGGTGGTGGATGACTGAGGCTGTAATCGTCAGTTAAATTCGTCGCTTGAATTGCTATATTGAAAAACTGCTTTACTATACGAGGGAGTCGATTTCTCTCACCGGTTGCCCTATGCGTATCGCTGCCTCGATGAGTGCACTGCTTTCCCTGGTCCTGATCACGGGCTGCGGGTCCAAGGCGCCCAGGCCCGACCATCTCGCGGAAGGCTCGCGTTACGCGGCGATTCCGGCGGCCGCATCCCGCACGGCGAGGCCGAGCGGCGATTTCGCGGCCTATCCCCACGTCGATCCCTTTATCCGTCGGATGCAACAGAAGCATGGCTTCAGTCCTTACGCGGTCGCGGCGGTGCTGTCGGGTGCCAAACGCGAGCAGTGGATCATCGACTTGATGGATCGTCAGGCCCCGCGCACCAGTACCGGGCCGAACGGGGCCTGGATCCGCTATCGAGGCAAGTTTCTGACCGAAGACAACATCGCCAATGGAGCCCGGTTCTGGGACCGCCATGAGGCGGTGCTCAATCGCGCGGCGGCACGCTATGGTGTTCCGCCCGAGTACATCGTCGCCATCATCGGTGTCGAGACCCGCTATGGCGGCTATGTGGGCAAGACCCGGATCATCGACGCCTTGGCGACCCTGGCCTTCAGCTATCCGCGTCGCGCGGAGTATTTTACCGGCGAGCTGGAGTCCTTTCTGGTCATGACCCGCGACGAGGGAATCGATCCCTTTCGGCCTCTGGGTTCCTATGCCGGTGCCATGGGGCTTGGGCAGTTCATGCCCTCGAGCTTCCGAGACTACGCGGTGGACTTCGACGACGATGGACACCGGGACCTCTGGAACCCCGCGGACGCCATCGGAAGCGTCGCCAACTATTTCAGAGCGCACGGCTGGCGACCCGGCGAGCCGGTCGCAGTCCCATCACAGGTTCAGGCCGGCTTCAGTGCCGGGATGATGAAGACGGGCTTCGATACCCGCTATGGCTTGAACGAGCTGGCGGGTCGGGGCATTACCCCGGCCGGCTCGCTGGGCAGGGTCTCCAACGCCAGCCTGCTCGAGTTGGATGTGGGCAGCGGTTACGAGTATTGGTTGGGTCTACCCAACTTCTACACGATCACCCGCTACAACCATAGTACCTACTATGCGATGGCGGTTCATCAGCTCGCGCGGGCGATCAAGGGGCGCAAAGGGGGCTCAGGTGCGATGCGTCTGTCGTATCGGCCAGACGCCTTGCCGGAGGAACGCCTCTAGGCGCCTGTGCATATGCCATCCTGGCAAGCGGGCAGCTTGCGACCCGAGGGGAGCGTTTCCCGGTTCGGCGCATTGTTATGGGCTGTTGACGATCATCGTTCGCGGTCTGACGGTGGGCCTTCCCCAGCGGCGAGCTGACCTGCGGCGGATGTCACTCGCCATGCATGGTCAACGTGATCCGGCGCTCGAGTCCCCGGGTGCGGTGCTCGTAGAGATAGAGTCCTTGCCAGGTGCCGAGCGCGCAGGTGCCTCCACGGATCGGCAGCGTCAGCTCGACCTGGGTCAGGATCGCCCGGATGTGGGCGGGCATGTCGTCCGGTCCTTCGTCGGCATGCTCGAAGAGACGATCCCCGTCCGGGATCAGGCGGCTCATGAAGGCCTCCAGATCGCGCCGAACCCTGGGGTCGGCGTTCTCGCAGAGGATCAGCGAGGCGCTGGTGTGCTGGACGAAGAGGTGACAGAGCCCGATTCGGATCCCGGATTCGCGGACCGCCTGCTGAACAGCGCGGGTCATGTCGTAGGTGCCCCGGCCTCGGGTTGTGAATGAGAGGGACTCTTGAGCGATCATGTCACCCCGGAGGATCCAAATGGTCCAAGACTGTGTCTTCCGGGGATTATTCGCGATTGGCCTGCTCGATGCACGAACCATTCGGTCTCGTTTGCGGGAGACGCTCACCATCTCGCGCGGGCGATCTCGTCGCTTCTTGCCTGACTCGCGCAGTCGAAGTCCCTCTCTCGATACTGGATCAACACCGCGGGCATGGGAACCACCGGCGCCCGGGCAATCGACCATTCCGTGTTGACGCAGACGACCTCGGTGGCTCCGATGGATCCCTACAGCGCTGCTGCATTCCCAACCCCATCGCTCGCCGACCTCCCGGTTGAGCGGCTCGACCGGGTCGGTCCGCGGGTGGCCGAGCGGCTGCGGAGACTGGGGATCGCGAGCGTTCAGGACCTCCTCTTTCATCTGCCGCACCGCTATCAGGACCGCACGCATCTGGTACCGATCGCTGAGCTTCGGCCGGGTGACGAGACCCTGGTGCAGGGCGAGATCAGCGCTGTCGAGCTGGCCAACGGACCGCGTCGCTCATACAAGGTCTGGCTCGCGGACCGGTCCGGTGGCGGTCTGTTGTTGCGCTTTTTCCATTACTCCCGGCAGCAGCTTCAGACCCTCCGGCCGGGGACGCGGCTGCGCTGCTATGGTGAGGTGAGACGGGGGCCGGCTTCGCTCGAGATGGTGCATCCCGAGTACCGGCTTCAGACCCAGGATGTTGATCCGATCGAGCAGCGGCTGACGCCACTGTATCCCTCGACCGAGGGCTTGCAACAGGCCTCCTGGCGAGGTTTGACGGACCAGGCCCTGGCACTCCTCGACCAGCATGCGCCGACCGAATGCCTACCCGAGGAGGTGTTGCGACCCCTGGCTCTGCCGACGCTCACCGAGGCGCTGCGCTACGTGCACCGCCCGCCGGCCGAGGCCGACCCCAGCCACCTGGTCGGGCGCAGCCATCCGGCCTTCCTGCGCCTGTCATTCGAGGAGCTGGTTGCGCATCAAGTCAGTCTGCGCCGCCTGCGCGGCGCCCGGCGGGCGACCGCGGCACCGAAGCTGGAAGGGGACGGCAGGTTGCGTCGGCGACTTCTCGAGGCCCTGTCTTTTCGACTGACGAGGGCGCAGGAGCGCGTCGTGGCCGAGATCGCGGCCGACCTGCGGAGCGACCGACCGATGCAGCGGCTGTTACAGGGCGACGTGGGGGCGGGCAAGACCCTGGTCGCGGCACTGGCGGCCCTCCAGGCGATCGAATCCGGCCGTCAAGTTGCGCTAATGGCGCCGACCGAGCTCCTGTCCGAGCAACACCGGCGGGGGTTTGCCGCGTGGCTCGCGCCGCTTGGCATCGACCCGACCTGGTTGGTCGGACGGCACAAGGGACGCGAGCGTGCCGGTTTGCTTGAGACCATCGCGAGCGGTCATGCGAAGCTGGTGATGGGGACGCATGCGCTCTTTCAGGACGACGTGGTCTTTCGGGATCTCGGCCTGGTGATCATCGATGAGCAGCACCGTTTCGGTGTCCATCAACGCATGCGGTTGCGCGCCAAGGGCAGCCGTGCAGGCG
Organism: Thiocapsa sp.; assembly: GCF_022340925.1. Taxonomy (GTDB): domain Bacteria; phylum Pseudomonadota; class Gammaproteobacteria; order Chromatiales; family Chromatiaceae; genus Thiocapsa. The sequence continues at coordinate 18,789 of NZ_JAJDNA010000048.1, read as the reverse complement.
GCGCCCCGCATCAGTTGATCATGACAGCGACGCCCATACCGCGGTCGCTCGCCATGACCCTGTATGCCGATCTCGATCTGTCCGTGATCGATGAGCTGCCGCCTGGACGCGCACCCATCATCACGGTGGCGGTCCCGGATAACCGGCGCGATGAGGTCATCGAGCGGGTTCGGCGGGCCTGCGAGCAGGGGCGTCAAGCCTATTGGGTCTGCACCCTGATCGAGGAGTCCGAGGCGTTGGAGTGTCAGGCGGCGGAGGCGACGGCACATGAGCTGAGAGACACCCTGCCGGGCGTTCGTCTCGGGCTGGTGCACGGTCGCATCAAGGGGGCTGATCGTGAGTCCGTCATGGCCGCGTTTGCGAGCGCTGAGCTGGATCTCTTAGTCGCGACCACCGTCGTCGAGGTTGGCGTGGACGTCCCAAACGCGAGCCTGATGATCATCGAGAACCCGGAGCGCCTCGGTTTGGCTCAGCTGCATCAGCTGCGCGGTCGGGTCGGGCGCGGGGTTGTGCAGAGTCATTGTGTTCTGCTCTTCCGACCCCCCTTGTCTGCGGCCGCGCGAGAGCGCCTTGGTATCATCCGCGAAGCAGAGAGTGGCTTCGAGATCGCCGAGCGTGATCTCGCAATGCGGGGCGCCGGAGAGTTGCTGGGCACCCGGCAAACCGGTGCCGTGCAATTTCGGATCGCGGACCCGCTCCGTGACCGGCATCTGGTTGTGGCCGCCCAGCGGGCGGCGGACCTGATTCTGGCTCGGTATCCCGAGCTGGCCTCGCCCTTGACCGCGCGCTGGTCAAGTCCGCGCGAGGAATATGCCTGCGTCTGATTGGATCGAAGTCTGTGCGATAATCGCCTGGCATTGTCCATCTTTCACATTGGACCGGGTCACGATTGGCGAGATGAGCTTCCCCGAGGTCAAGAGCGGCAGCCGGCGTCTGCCTTCCTGGCGTGAGCGCCTGCTCGGGTACCTGCTGCTGGTGCGCCTTCACCGACCGATCGGGATCTTCCTCTTGATGTGGCCCGCGCTCTGGGCGCTCTGGTTGGCCGGAGAGGGTCAACCGCCCTGGTACATTGTGCTGGTGTTTGTCCTCGGCGTGGTGCTGATGCGCTCGGCCGGATGTGCAATCAACGACTTCGCGGATCGTGATTTCGATGGCCATGTGGCCCGGACCCGCCAGCGGCCGTTGGCGACGGGAGCCGTTTCGCCCGAAGAGGCGGTTGCGATCTTCGTGGTCCTCAGCCTCCTTGCCTTCGGCCTCGTGCTGTTTCTGAACTGGCAGACGGTCGCCCTTTCCGTGGTTGCAGCGCTGCTGACCATCATCTATCCGTTCATGAAGCGGTTCACCCATGTACCCCAGTTGTTCCTGGGGGCCGCCTTCGGTTGGGCGATTCCCATGGCCTTCACCGCGGTGACCGGCAAAATCCCCGCCTATGCCTGGCTGCTGTTCGTCTCAACGCTGATCTGGGCGCTGATCTACGACACCCAGTACGCGATGGTTGATCGAGAGGATGACCTCAAGATCGGGATCAAATCGACCGCCATCCTCTTCGGCGACCTGGATCGGATGGTGATCGGGCTGTTGCAGGTGCTGATGCTGGGACTCCTTGTCTGGCTCGGCCTCCTGGCCGGTCGCGGCCTGTGGTTCTTCGCGGGCTTGGTGATTGCCGCTGTCCTTGCGCTCTACCAGCAGTCGCTGATTCATCGGCGGGAGCCCGCATCCTGCTTCAAGGCGTTCCTGAACAACAACTACTTTGGGATGGCGATCTTCGTCGGGCTGGTGCTGGACTATGCCCTCGCCGATGTCGTCTGACCCCGATCGGATGCGTCCACTCGGCTGATCGGGGACGGGTATTTCCGCGTCCGATGCGGGAAACGCCGCCGCCCGAGGATCCTTGTCACCGATCTCAGCCCGTTGGATGGCCTGCCTGCGCTTCCTCCTCGATGACCTTGGCCGCCGGGTTCGGGAAGCGCTCGACGACCCAGCTCGGGAGCTTCGCCTGATTCGCGTGATAGAGGGCATCGGATTCGATGATGACCAGCACCAAGATCGTGACCATCACCGGCAGGATCCCGGCGCCGATAGCGAGCGCCCACACCGCCTCTTTCATCATCCCACCGTAGGTGTATCCGACCCAGGCGAGCAGCAATGCGGACAGGAGCAGGCTGAGCATCCCTAGGAAGACACGGCTGCGCCTCGCGCAGACCTGCCAGTGACACATGACGTACCAGGGATCGATTGCAACGGCGCGTCTGGCGCGCCACAGCGTGAACCCGAGAATGCCGAAAGAGATGGCCGGGATGAACACCATGACCCAGGGGAAGCTGCCGGCAAGGCCGCCCAACGCGACAGCCAGCAGGATGTGGTTGGCGATCAGATTGGTCAGAAAGAGCTCGTGTGGAACCTTGGCCTTCTTGATCTGGTCCGGACTGATGTCGAAACGCATGAGGCGGGGTGTCCTGTCTTGTTAGCGCGACGGGGGGGGGCTGGCCCGCTGGCCTACGTTGTCTGTCCGGCGATCCTGGACGGCGCAGATCGGGCAGTTTGGATCGGCGGGCAACCGCAGGGCGCGCCACTGCATCAGAGATGCGTCAAGGAGCAAGAGTCGGCCAAACAAGGGCTGACCGAGTCCGGCCAGGATCTTGATTGCCTCGGTCGCCTGGATACTGCCGATAATGCCGGCGACTGGCGCGAGAATCCCGCTGGTTGAGCAGGCCTCATCCACGCCTCCGTCAGCAGGGTACAGACACTGGTAGCAGGGTCCACCGGGCTGGCCCGAAAAGGCTGCCACCTGCCCCTCCAGGCGAATGGCCGCCCCGCTGACCAGCGGGACACCCGCATCGACACAGGCCGCGTTGACGGCAAAGCGGGTGGCGAAGTTGTCACTGCAGTCGAGGACCAGGTCGACCTTGGCGACCACATCGGGCAGCGTCTCCGCAGTCAGGCTGCGTTTGATGCCGATCAGCTCGACCTCAGGGTTGAGCGCCTCAAGTGCGACCCTGGCCGAGTCCACCTTCGGTCTGCCGATGTGCGCAGACGTATGCATGATCTGGCGCTGCAGGTTAGAGAGATCCACGGCGTCAAAATCCGCGAGCACCAGCCGACCGAGACCGGCCGCCGCCAGATACATTGCGGCGGGTGAGCCGAGTCCGCCGAGTCCGACCACGAGGACACTGGAGGCTCCGAGCCGCGCCTGGCCCTGAGCGCCGAGCTCGGGAAGAAGGATGTGGCGACTGTAGCGCAGGCTTTGCTGCTCGATCATTCAGAGCTAGAGATAGCGCCGCCAATGCTCCGGCCGCCGGTCGCGGCAGCCGTGCTCGATGAGCTCATAGCGTTTTGCGAATACCTTCCTGGTGCAGTTGCTGTCGCCGTGCGGACAGCCGCAGTTCGCGCGCAGTGTCTCCTCCGTGTAGTAGTAGAGGGCGCGTCTGACGCGGTACATCAGGCGGTTGTCGAGATGCAGGCCCAATTCGGTGAGGGCCTCCTCGATCTCTTGAAGCGTGGTTCCAAGCACGTCGTAGCTGACCCTGAGAAGGGTTGGGGCAGCCGCCTCGGTCTTGAGAATGCCGTCGACATCTCTCAGGAACCGGGCCGCGGTCTGGGCTTGATTCGCGTCAGGATGGATCTCCTGGAAGGCGATCTCGCGATGCTTGATGCGGTCGGCGTCTGAGATGTCCATGGTATCCTTATGCTAATCGCGGCATGGGAATTCTCAAAGCGGAATCCCGCCTACCTGCTGGCATTGATCTTGCAGTCCGGGTTGCATGCCGCGGCCGAGAGGCGGGGTTCCTGGCAGGCGGTTGATCAGAAGCGAGCCTCGCGGTCCCGCCCGCCCGATCCGCGCCCGGTGGCCCAGCTCGATGGCAGAGCGAATCAATAGCGACGATCGCCAACGGCATGAACGAGGAACAGCTTTCCGATAAGGGCATCGCGTCCGAGCGTGAAGCCAGATCCCCGTGGCCCGGTTCGTTCGGCCGGGATGGCGCTGAGCGTTCGGCCGGCACAGGTGTTCGTCTGCGCAGCGTGGCCTTCTTCGTGCTCTATCACCTGATGGGGATTCTGCATAGCCTGCTCAGTCTTGCGTTGGCCCCCTTTCAGACATTCGAGCAGCGTTATCGGTTCGTCAATCTGTGGACCCGAGCGGCCATCTGGCTGCTGAGACGACTCAACGGCGTCGAGATTCAGGTCAGCGGCCTGGAGAAGATCCCACGCGGCGAGGCGTTCGTGGTCCTGTCCAACCACCAGAGCCAGTGGGAGACCTTCTATCTTCAATTGCTCGTCACCCCTCAGGCGACCGTGCTCAAGCGCGAGCTCCTGTGGGTGCCTTTTTTCGGTTGGGCACTTGCCCTGCTTCGGCCGATTGCGATCAACCGAGGGCAACCGGGTCAGGCATTGAAGACGATCTTACGGGTGGGTCAGGAGCGTCTCGATCAGGGGGTCAGCGTGGTGATCTATCCGGAGGGAACCCGTCAACCGCCTGGGCAGGTCGGGCGGTTCAACGCGGGGGGCGCGATGTTGGCATGCCGTTCCGGGAGGCGGGTCCTGCCGATTGCGCACAATGCAGGCGAATGTTGGCCGGCGCGCTCGATTTGGCGCTATCCGGGAACCATCCGGCTGGTCGTGGGCGACCCCCTTTCGTGTGAAGGGAACACCGCCAAGGGTCTCACGGAGGACGTCGAACACTGGATTCGGACCAGGGTATCCGAGCTGCGATCGTCGTCCGGGTGAGGCAGGTTGCCCCAGCCCCCGACCATCGGGATCCCATCCCCGCGCGGGGCCGCCTGATCGAATCGACCGGGGGTTCGAGGCTCACTGGCGAACGCGGGCTTGGCCCTCGACGGCCGCCTTGTCTGAACCGCTCGTGCTTAGGGAAGCGCTGCAGTATTCAGCGCTTCCCGGCAGGGGCAGGAAGCCCCGCCTGATTTTCGGCCAGGACGGCCAGCAAATCAGCATCTTCCTTGGGAGAGCATGCACACGGGGATCGCCATGTCGACGATCTGGTCGCGCTCAAGCATGCGCCCAGGTCACGCGGTCATGACCGGCAAAGTCAGCGCGGGTACGAGGGCTCCGGAGCCCTGCAGCGGTGAGGAGTCGACGTACATCAGCGCCTTGCGCGTGCCCGTGCTCGAGGAGCAGCCAGCCGCCCGGCCGCAGGCAACGGAATGCCTCCGATGCGATGGCACGACAGGCGCCGAGACCATCGCCGTCGGGGCTCAGGGCGCCGCGCGGCTCGAATCGGAGGTCGCCGCGGGTGAGATGCGGGTCGCTTGCGGCGATGTAGGGGGGATTGCTCAATACGGCATCCAGGCTCCCGGCCGCAAAGGCCCTCAGCCAGTGCGCCTGAACCACCACCACTCGGCTCAGCTGGAGCCGCGCGAGATTTTCGCGGGCGATCCGCAACGCCCCCTCCGATCGGTCGGTCGCGAAGAGGGTCCAGTCGGGCCGCTCGGTCGCCAGGGCGGCGGCGATTGCGCCGCAGCCGGTGCCGAGATCGGCGACCAGCAGTCGTCTTTGCGCTGCCAGCAGCTCGAGCGCGGTTTCCACCAGCAACTCGGTCTCGGGGCGCGGGATCAGGGTGTCGGGTGTGACCTTGAGGTCCAGACTCCAGAATGCCTGTCGACCGCGAATGTACGCAATCGGCTCGCCGATCAGGCGGCGGGCCATGAGCTCGCGAAAGACCCCGAGCGCCTCCGGCCCGAGGCGATGCTCGGGCCAGGCGACCAGGTGCGTCCGCGGCCAGCCGGTCGCCTGGCTGAGCAGCAGCTCCGCCTCCAAGCGGGGTGAGCCGTCGGGGATCAGGGCGAGGGCGGCAGCGGCTTCGCGCAGGATTTGATCGATGCGCGGGCCGGACTCATGCGGACCCGCGGCCGATGGCCGGCTTGGCGTCCGAGAGTCCGGGGGGGGCGGGTCATCCATTCAGCATCGCGGTGAGCTGCTCCGCCTCATACTCCTGCAAGAGCGGGTCGATGACCTGGTCGAGCTGGCCGGTCATGATCTCGTCGAGCTTGTACAGGGTCAGATTGATGCGATGGTCCGTGAGGCGGTTCTGCGGGAAGTTATAGGTTCGGATGCGCTCGGATCGATCGCCGCTGCCCACCTGGAGCCGACGCGATCGAGACTGCTCGGACGCCTGGGTCTCGCGGGCCTGGGACAAGAGTCTCGCCTGGAGCAGTGCCATGGCGCGTGCGCGATTCTTGTGTTGGGAACGTTCCTCCTGGCACTCGACGACGATTCCGGAAGGTAGGTGGGTGATGCGGATCGCCGAATCGGTCTTATTGACGTGCTGGCCGCCTGCGCCCGATGAGCGATAGGTATCGATCCGCAGCTCGCTCGGATTGATCGCGACGGAATCGATGGTGTCGGCCTCCGGCAGCACGGCGACCGTGCAAGCAGACGTGTGCACACGCCCTTGAGACTCGGTCTCGGGCACGCGCTGGACGCGGTGTGCGCCGGGCTCGAACTTGAGCCGCGAGAAGACACCTTGGCCGATGATGCGCACGACGACCTCTTTGTAGCCGCCGAGCTCGCCGGGACTCTCGGCGATCTGCTCCACCTGCCACTTCATGATCTCGGCGTAGCGCAGATACATCCGCAAGAGGTCGCCGGCGAACAGCGCCGCCTCGGCGCCGCCGGTACCGGCCCGCACCTCGAGAAAGACATTGCGCTGGTCGTCCGGGTCGGGAGGGACGAGCAACCGGTAGACCTCCGGCTCCAGCTCGCTGCGCCGGTCGCTTGCCCGAGCCATCTCTTCGCGCGCGAGTGCCTCCATCTCCGGATCGGTGAGCATCTCCTCGGCCGCGGCGAGATCGCGCTCGGCGTCGCGGTACCGGTCATAGCAAGCCATAAGTGGCTCGAGCTGGGCATACTCGCGACCGAGGTCGCGAAACCGATTCTGGTCGGCCTGGGTCTCGGATTCCGCCAACAGGGCCGTGACCTCGCTGAAGCGCTCGGAGATGCGCTCCAGCTTCCGGCGGATCGACGGGTTCATGGGGCCGAGTCGGGGCGGCTCTGAGCGAGTTGGAAGAGCTCGTTGGCTGCCACCAGGATGTCGGCCTCACCTTCCCGGGCCGCTTGCCGCAAGCGCGAGCTGGGTGCGTGCAGCAGTTTGTTGGTGAGGGTGTGCGCGAGGTAATTGATGACCTCGGCGGCGGGCTTGCCGGCATCGAGCTGGCGGTGTGCGCGCGCGAGGACATCGTCGCGAAGCTCCTCGGCACGTTGGCGATAGTCCTGGATGAGACCGGCGGCATCCAGCGACCTAAGCCAGGCCATGAACTCGTCGGCGTGGAAGGCGATGATGTCCTCCGCCTGAGCGGCTGCGGCCTGTCGTGAGCGGAGCCCCTCGTCGATGACGCCCTGCAGGTCGTCGATCGTGTAGAGATAGACGTCGTTGAGCTCGCCGACCTCGGGTTCGATGTCGCGCGGCACGGCGATGTCCACCATGAACATGGGGCGGTGCTTGCGTTTCTTCAGTGCGCGCTCGACCGTCCCTTTGCCGAGGACCGGTAAGGGACTCGCGGTGGAGGCGATGACGATGTCGCCCTCGGCGAGGTGATTGCCGATCTCGGTGAGCGCGATCGCGAATCCATCGAACTGAGCCGCGAGCTCGTGGGCCCGTTCCACCGTCCGGTTGGCGACGATGATGCGGGCGATTCCGGCCCGGTGGAGATGCCGGGCGGCCAACTCGACCGTCTCTCCCGCCCCGATGAGAAGCGCCGTCTGTTGGGACAGATCGCTGAAGATCTGGCGAGCGAGGTTGACCGCAGCGAAGGCCACTGAGACCGGGCTGCTGCCGATCGCCGTCTCGGTGCGGACCGTCTTGGCCACCGAGAAGGCGTGCTGGAAGAGGCGCCCGAGCAGCTTTCCGGTAGCAGTGCAGCTGCTGGCGGTCTGATAGGCGGTCTTGACCTGACCGAGGATCTGCGGCTCGCCCAGGACCATGGAGTCCAGTCCGCTGCAGACTCGGAGCAGATGTGTGACGGCGTCGCGACCGGCATGGGCATAGAGGAAGGGACCGACCCTCTCGTGCTCCACACCATGAAAGCGGCTGAGCCAGTGCCGCACGACGTCTTCGGAGCAGTCCTGGAGCGCACTATAGATCTCGGTGCGGTTGCAGGTGGAGAGCACGACCCCCTCGGCGACGCCATTGCAGTTGGTCAGATCGCGCAGCGCTCCAGCCATGATGTCGGGGCCGAAGGCCAATCGCTCGCGGACATCGACCGGCGCCGTCTTGTGATTGAGTCCGAGGACAAGCAGCTTCATAGTTGGACCTGTCTCATGATGATCGCCCGGATTGTCCGACTTTCGCCAGTCGGTGAAAACCCGCCGCTTGCGAGCTTGCCGGTCGCCGAGCGCGTCAGCGCTCGCTCAGGGCCGGTGACCTCGCGATCGGCGAGAGAGTGGCGGACCACCAATGCTAGCAGCTTTGGGCTGACAGGCGGATCGGCCGATCGGCGTGACCCGCTCGGAGGTTGATTTAGCGCAGGCTTCACGCGCGTTCCGCGTCGGCGCAGCAGCCGTTACCGAATGACGGAACCGCTTCGTTATACTGGGTTCTCAGGATCAGGATTGTCAGTCGATGGTCGCTCGCCGAATCACACCAATGCCACGCTCATTCTCTCGCTTACTCGCCGGCGCGTTGATGCTCCCGCTATCGCTCTTCGATCTCGGTGTCCTCGCCCAGACCGCGCCGCCGCGCGCGCCATCGGTCTCGGCCCACGCCGTCGAGCCGGGTGGTCTGGATGCCGATCAGGTCTATGCAGTGCTGGTGGCAGAGATCGCCGCCCGCCGCGGGGATATGGACGCCGCGTTCGACCATTACCTGAAGGCGGCCGAGCTGACCCAGGACGCGCGGATGGCGGAGCTGGCCGTCCGAGCCGCGATCAATGGCGACAACACCGCGGCGACGGAGCAGGGCGTGCGTCTCTGGCTGGAGCTCGACCCCGAGTCGGCCGCCGCGCACCAGGTTGGCGCCTTTGCGCGGATCCAGGCGTCGGATCAGGAAGGGGCGCTCCTGCATTTGATGCGGCTTGTCGAGCTCTCGTCCGACGATCCGGATTCGGCGTTCGCGCATGCGGCTGCCATCGTCTCGCGGGCGCCGACCGCGGAAACCCGTCTCGAGCTGATGCAGGCGCTGGTCGACCAGTTCCCCGACAATGCCCATGCCCTGCAATCGCTCGCGATGGTGGCGGCGAGTGTATCTCAGCTCGCCATTGCGGATTCGGCCGCGCGCCGTGCCATCGAGCTGCGCCCGGACTGGAACAAGCCGCGACTGTTCTTGGTCAGGCTTCTGCTGACCGAGGAGAAAAGAGGCGAGGCGAGGTCCCTGCTTGAGGAATATTTGGATCAGACCCCGGACGACCAGGCGCTGCGGATGCTGTATGGGCAATTCCTCGTCGAAGAGCAGGAATTTTCCGGCGCCCGCGAGGTGTTCGAGCGCCTTCTCCGGAACCGCCCGAAAGAACCGGACGTCTTGTTTGCGGTCGGTGTCCTCTCCCTGCAGCTCGAGGATCTGGATGGGGCGCGGATCTACTTCACCCGTCTGTACGAGACCGGCGAGCGCCGAGATGAAGCGTCCTTCTATCTCGGCCAGGCGGAGGAGCGCGCCGGGAACACGCAGGCCGCCCTCGAGTGGTATACGAAGGTGGAAGGCTCTAACGCCATGGATGCGCAGATCCGGGTGGCGCTCCTCCGAGCGAGGGCCGGCGAGGTCAAGCGTGCCCGCGACATGCTCCAGCGGCTGCGTGATCAAGCCCCCGAGAACGCCGTCGTTCTCTACTTGGTCGAGGCCGAAATCCTCGAGGAGGTTGGGCGCGCAGGCGAAGCGATGGCGGTCTTCGGCGCAGCCTTGAGCGCCTATCCCGATGACGAAAATCTCCTGTATGCCCGGGCGCTCTCGGCCGTCAAGCTTGATCAGATCCACATGGCGGAAGCGGACTTCCGCCGCATCATCGAGATCGATCCGGAGCACGCCGATGCCTTGAACGCGCTCGGGTATACGCTGGCGGATCGCACCGATCGATACGAGGAGGCGAAGGCTCATATCGAGAAGGCCTATTCTCTCAAACCCGGCGAGCCGGCGATCCTCGATAGCATGGGTTGGATCAACTACCGGCTCGGCAATCATGAGGTGGCGCTCGGCTACCTCAGACGCGCGCTGGAGCTTCTGAATGACGGAGAGATCGCGGCCCATCTCGGCGAGGTCCTGTGGGCGATGGGGCGCCGCGCAGAGGCGTGGCAGGTGTGGGAAGCGGCTTTGCAGGAGCATCGTGAGCATGACTATCTGAACGAGGTGATCGGCCGTCACCGGGCCTCTGAGAGCGGACTGACGCCATGACGCCGTCCTGCTCTGCCGATCGATCGGTTGCGCCGATCGAGGAGGGCGACGGCTGGCCCGCTCCTGCTAAGCTCAACCTGATGCTGCGGATCGTGGGGCGCCGCCCGGATGGCTATCATGAGCTGCAAACGGTCTTCCAATTCATCGATCGTTGCGACCGTCTCTGGTTTGACGTGCGCGCCGACGGACTGATCAACCGCCTCAACGACGTCCCCGGGGTGGTGGCAGGCGAGGACCTCACGGTCCGCGCCGCGCGGGCCCTGCAGGAGGCCACAGGCTGCCGCCTCGGGGCGGACATCCGTTGCGAGAAGATCCTTCCCATCGGCGGCGGGCTGGGGGGAGGGAGCTCCGATGCGGCCACGACACTGGTCGCGTTGAATCGACTTTGGGGGACGGGTCTGGACGAGGATGCCCTCGCCGGTTTGGCGCTGCCCCTCGGGGCAGATGTCCCCGTCTTCGTCCGCGGGCACGCCGCCTGGGCCGAAGGTGTGGGAGAGCGCCTCACCCCGGTCGTATTGCCGCTGCAGTGGTATCTCGTGTTGACCCCTCCCTGCTCGGTGTCCACCAGAGACGTGTTCGCAGACCCTGAGTTGACACGAGACTCGCTCCCGGTCACACTTGCGGACTTTGTCGAAGGTGTTGTGGCAAACGACTGCCTCCCGGTCGTGCGACGACAGTACGCCCCGGTCGCAGCCGCTTTGGACTGGCTTTCCGGTTGGGGTGGGGGTCGCCTCTCCGGCACCGGTGCTTGCGTGTTTGCAGTGTTCGACGATCGCGCCGAGGCGCTCGTTGCGCTGGAGCAGTGTCCGACTGAGATGCACGCCTTCGTCGCCCAAGGGTTGAATCGGTCGCCGCTCCTCGAGCAGCTGGATCGAGCCCCGGTGACGGCGGAGCGACCCGAAACTGGTGGGGCATCACTGTTATTTGGGGCGTAGCCAAGCGGTAAGGCACCGGGTTTTGATCCCGGCATCCCCAGGTTCGAATCCTGGCGCCCCAGCCAAAGCCCGATGATTCGCCAGCCTGAAGCCAGGAATGCACCAGTGCCCGCCAGCCACTTGATGGTCTTTTCCGGGAATGCCAACCCGGACCTGTCGGTCGAGATTGCCGGTTATCTCAGCATCCCGCTCGGTAAGGCCGTCGTCGGCCAATTCAGCGACGGCGAGGTGATGGCCGAGATCCAGGAGAATGTGCGAGGGCGCGACGTGTTCGTTGTCCAGCCGACCTGCGCGCCCACCAACGATAACCTGATGGAGCTCCTGGTGATGATCGACGCCTTGCGCTGGGCGTCGGCAAAGCGCATCACCGCCGTCATTCCCTACTTCGGGTATGCCAGGCAGGACCGTCGCCCACGGTCGGCGCGTGTCCCGATTACCGCACGGCTCGTTGCCAAGATGATCGGCCAGTCCGGGGCCGACCGGGTACTGACGGTGGATCTACATGCTGATCAGATCCAGGGTTTTTTCGATATACCCGTCGACAATGTGTACGCCTCGCCGATCTTGCTCGGTGACGTCTGGCGTAACAAATATGATGCCCTGATGGTGGTCTCACCGGACGTGGGCGGGGTGGTCCGTGCCCGAGCGCTGGCCAAGCGACTCGATGATGCTGATCTGGCGATCATCGACAAGCGGCGTCCGCGCGCCAACGAGGCCAAGGTGATGAACATCATCGGCGACGTGCGCGGCCGTTCTTGCGTCATCATCGACGATCTTGTCGATACCGCAGGAACCCTGTCTCGCGCCGCGGGAGCCTTGAAAGAGGCCGGTGCGTCCAGAGTGGTGGCTTATTGCACTCATCCGGTGCTGTCGGGTCCCGCCGTCGAGAACATCGCGGGCTCGATGCTGGACGAGTTGGTGGTGACCAACACGATCCCGCTCCGTCCGGAGGCCCGGGCCTGCGCCAAGATCAGGCAATTGAGCATCGGTGAGCTGCTCGCCGAGACCATGCGGCGGGTGTCGAACGAGGAGTCGGTGAGCTCGTTGTTCGTCGACTGACCTGCGCCGTCGTCTTGCCGGGGTCCTGGTCGCGGGTCCCCGGCGGGTACCAATGTTTGCCAACCGGAGAACGCCAATGAGCGGAAGTTTCGAGGTCTTTGCGCAGCCCCGCGCAGTCGCAGGAACGGGTGCGAGCCGCCGCTTGCGTCGCGAGGGGCGTGTGCCCGCCATCGTTTATGGCGGACATCGGGAGCCCGAGAAGGTCTCGGTCGCCCACAACGACCTGCTCAAGCACTTGGAGCACGAGTCATTCTACTCGCATGTGCTCGATCTCAAGATCGGAGACAGCTCGGTCAAGGTGGTGTTGAAAGACCTCCAGCGCCATCCCGCAAAGCCGTTCATCCAGCATGTGGACTTCCTGAGGATCACCCAAGACGAGAAGCTCCGCCTGACCGTGCCGTTGCATTTCATCAACGAAGAGCGGTGCAGGGGCCTCAAGATGGGCGGGCAGGTCTCGCACGCCATCACGGAGGTGGAGATCACCTGCCTGCCCAAGGATCTGCCCGAGTTCATCGGTATCGATATGAGCGAGTTGGAGGTCGGCCAGATCCTCCACCTGTCCGAGATCCAGATGCCGGAAGGCGTGACGCTCGCCCACACACCGGATCCGGACGAGCCGGTCGTGATCATCTACGGACCCCGTGGAGCCGAGGAGGAGACCCCGGCAGACGATACGGAGACCTGACACACCCGGCGAGCCGTCTGCGCCGATGATGGCGCGGTCGGGCTCGCCGACCGCTTCGTCGTTTCCAGGCCAGCCTGCCGAGGTCAGGGGACGCGGGCAGCTGTCCTGGAGACCGCATTCGGTGGGGCTCCCGACCCGACAGCCTGTGCGGCCGTCGCCTGCCGGTCACGGCTCGAGAATGGCATCGTCATGACAGGTCAAGGCATCCGTTTGCTCGTCGGTCTCGGCAACCCTGGCGAGCAGTACGAGGCGACCCGGCACAACGTCGGGTTCTGGTTCGTCGATCGCATCGCGACCTCCTACCGCGAGCCTTTCCGGGCGGAACCCAAGTTTCACGGCCACCTCTGCCGCATCCGCCTCCTCGGCTCGGATCTGCGTATGCTCAAGCCGAGCACCTATATGAACCGCAGCGGTCAATCGATCGCGGCAGTTGCCCGTTACTTCGCGATTCCGCCTGAGCAGATCCTCATTGCGCATGATGAGCTGGATCTTGCGGTGGGTCAGGTCCGCCTGAAGCAGGGAGGGGGGCATGCGGGACACAACGGTCTGCGCGATACGATCGGTGCCCTCGCCAGTCGGGACTTCTGGCGCTTGCGGATCGGGATCGCTCACCCCGGCGATCGGACCCTGGTCACCGGCTATGTCCTGAGCCGCCCGTCTCGTGCGGACGCCGAGCAGATCGGCAGGGCACTCGTGGACGCCGAGGGCGTTCTGGACGAGCTCGTCGGCGGCCGGTTCCAGCTGGCCATGAACCGCCTCCACTCGGCGCGGCGGGATCAATGCTGACAAAGGACGGGCTGTTGCGCGGTCATTCGGCGTCTTCCGCATCACGAGGAGGTGCGGATCTTTCGCCGGGGTGGCCGGATACGTGATCGCCTCCCAAGCTCGTTGCCAATTGGCTCGGCGGCCGTTCTGGGAGTGCCGGTCGGTTTCCAGGGTTTGCGGGCTGTCGATCGAGCCGGCGCATCTGCAGCGAACGGGCACGCTGCTACCGATTGGCCGTCGAGGTGTCGAGTCGTCCTCCCCTTGACCGCTCCACCGGACAGGCGGCTTCGCGGCCCCGGCACCCTGCCTCTTGCCCGCCTTCTGTTGCCATCAAGCAACGTTTGACAAAACGCAATTCCTGGTCGACTATTGTTGCTAAAGCCGTCAGCGACGGGGCCTTGGCTGAGCATCCTTACCCCTTCGTGTGACGAGCGGCGCCTTCACCGCAGTCAAAGTGACAACGAGCCGTTTGATCGGCGCAACACGTAGGAGGATCGCTCGCTCATGAACGTGAAAATGAAGTGGCAGCTGACGGCCGCGCTGGTGACCTGTGCGTCCCTGCCAACACTGGCAATCGCGACCAACGGATACTTCTCACATGGGTGGGGCACCAAGTCCAAGGCGATGGCCGGTGTGGCGACCGCGCTTCCGCAGGATACCCTGGTCTCTGCCACCAACCCGGCCGGCATGGCGTTTATCGGCAACAGCTTCGATGTCGGCGTCGCGTTTTTCAGTCCCTCGCCCCGTGGCTACCGAGCCAACAACGACTTTGCGACACAGCAGGTCCAGCTACCGAGCGGGAGCATCACCCTGCCGGCTGGGACCTTCGTGACCCCGGGCGAATATGAGAGCGATCTCGATTGGTTCCTGATCCCGAGCTTTGGTTTCAACTACGAGCTCGATGAGCGGAGCACGATCGGTGTGAGTCTCTTCGGCAACGGGGGGATGAACACGAAGTACAAGGACCGACCGCCCTTTGAGAACTTTGCGGTTTTCCCGAATCAGCGTGTCGGCCCGTACCCCGATGGCAGTGTCGGCCCTTATTTCGATTTCTCCTCCGGGCAGCCCGTTCCGGTGACGGCTGACGTCCCCGGAACCGTGAATGGCAATCCGAACGGGATCTTCACCGCCACCACGCCCACCGGCATCAATCTCGAGCAGCTCTTCATCGAGATTCCCTACACCTACAAGCTCGGCGACGGCAAGCAATCGGTTGGTATCGCCCCCGTGTTTGCTATTCAGCGTTTCGAGGCCGAGGGGCTGGAGCCCTTCAGACAACTGTCGGTCGAGCCGGAGTCGGTCTCCAATAACGGCACGGATTGGAGCTATGGCGCAGGCCTGCACTTCGGATGGTACGGCGAGCTCAACGATCAGCTCGCGTTGGGTGCCTCCTATCGCACCACGGTCTGGATGTCCAAGTTCGATGACTATGCCGGACTCTTCGCCGATGGGGGGTCATTCGATATCCCGGCCATGTTCAATCTGGGCGTGGCCTACAAGCCGCAGCCCAACCTGACAGTGGCGTTGGACTACCAGCACATCTTCTACGATGAAAGCCATTCGATCTCGAACTCGAACGACGCCGACCTCTCGCAATGTCAGGCCGCCGGACCCAAACCCGCGTTTTGTCTCGGTGCGGAGAGCGGCGTGGGTTTCGGGTGGGAGAGCATGGATGTCGTCAAGCTGGGGCTGCGATACGCTCCGATGGAGCGGCTGAGTCTGCTGGGCGGTGTCAGCTATAACACCGACTTCCTCAAGACGGATCGCCAGAGTCTGTTCAACGTCCTCGCGCCGGCGACGGTGCGCTGGCATCTGACGCTGGGTGCCGCCTACCAGGCGACTCAGACGGACGAGTTCGCCATCTCCTTTGCGTATATGCCCAAGGAGACATACGACGGCACAAGTCCGTCTCTGACGCAGACCCAGACCGGCAGTCTCTTCATGGAGCAGTATGAGATCGGGGTGAGCTGGAGTCACCGGTTCTGATGATGGTGTGCGGGCCGGGACAGGGGCAGCCCCCGTCCGCCCCGAGTTGACCAACGGGTGCGCCAAGGAGACGCAGATTGATTGGCCATCCTGCCAAGAATCAGCACGGAAAGCGACAACGGCGTCTCCGCTCTCCTTCGTTTACAGCGGCTTGGGCCGCTGTGAATGGCGAGCCTTCCTGTCCCGCGCGGGAAGCGCTGACGATTTCAGCGCTTCCCTAAGCGCACCCTCCCGAACCATCCGAGATCAAGTCGGCGTTAGCGGCAGACGTCCGATGGAGACATAGGTGAGCCCCGCCGCACTGGCGAGACGGCCGTCGAGGATGTTTCGGCCGTCGAACAGGACCGGCGTCCTCAGCTTGCTCTTCAGCGCGGCGAAGCTGGGACTGCGAAACTGCGACCACTCGGTCATGACGGCGAGCGCATCGGCGCCGTCGAGTGCGGACTCCGCATCGTCAGCCAGGAACAGGTCGGCGCGCTCGCCATAGATCCGCCGGGTCTCGGGAATGGCGACCGGATCGAATGCCCGCACCTTCGCGCCGGCCTTCCAAAGCGATTCCATCAAGACCCGGCTCGATGCCTCGCGCATGTCGTCGGTGTTGGGTTTGAACGACAGACCCCACAGGGCGATCGTGCGACCCGCGAGATCTCCACCGAAATAGTCGCTGATCTTTTTGAAGAGCAGATCCTTCTGCCGGAAATTGACGGCTTCCACGGCGTGCAGCAGCTGCGGGTCGTAGCCCAGGCTCCTCGCCGTCCGCTCCAAGGCCCGCACGTCCTTCGGGAAACAGGAGCCGCCGTAGCCGCAACCCGGGTAGATGAATTGATAGCCGATGCGCGGGTCCGAGCCGATGCCGACACGGACCTTCTCGATGTCTGCGCCGACCGCCTCCGCGATGTTGGACAGCTCGTTCATGAAGCTGATCTTGGTCGCCAACATGGCGTTGGCGGCGTACTTCGTGAGCTCGGCCGAACGGATGTCCATCAGCATCAAGCGGTCGTGATTGCGATTGAAGGGCGCGTAGAGGGCGCGCAACAGCTCACCCGTGCGAGGATTGTCCGTGCCGACGATGATGCGGTCCGGCCGCATGAAGTCTTCGATCGCGGCGCCCTCCTTCAGAAACTCGGGATTGGAGACCACATCGAGCTCCACGCTGATCCCGCGTGCCGCCTGGGCCTCCCTGACCGCGACGGCAACCTTGTCCGCCGTGCCGACGGGAACCGTCGACTTATTCACGACGATCCGGTAGGTATCCATATGTTGACCAATGCTCCGTGCCACAGCCAGGACATACTGGAGGTCGGCCGAGCCGTCTTCATCCGGCGGTGTGCCGACCGCGATGAACTGGAAGAGCCCATGTCGCACGCCTTCCTCGGCATCGGTCGAAAAGCTCAGCCTCCCGGCTTCGCGGTTGTGCTTGACCATCTCCTCGAGTCCGGGCTCGTAGATGGGTACGCCACCGCCGTTGAGGAGCGCGATCTTTTCGGGATCGACATCAATGCAGAGTACCCGGTTGCCGACCTCCGCCAGGCAGACGCCTGTGACGAGTCCAACATAGCCGCTGCCAAAAACCGTAACGTCCATTGAGAATCTCCAAACGTGTCTGAGAGCACGGCTTTATAATGAGCCGTATGTCCTCAACAAGGTCGCCGCGGCCAAAACCGCATGCGGAGGATCGGCGGAGGCCAAATTATATACCGAGGGTACGTCGATGTTTTACGCATTCGCCGGGCTCATTGCTCGGGACGCACCGAAGAGCTCAGCCCTTTCGGTGGTCCACGGAGGTCCCTTCCTATTCAGTCGTCGAGGCGGCCACCTCGCTGCTATGCGCGGAGTACCGAGCCGCGGTGTCCCATATGTCACGTCCCCGACCGATCTCCTTTCCGGGCGGATCGGCTGTCGTTGCGCCGCCGACAGCGGTGGGTTATTCCAGGTCCCCGCTGGCGGGGTTCCGCCCCGTCGGCTCGGAAGCCGCTTGACGTGTGCGATGGCGCCTCCTATACTGCAGCGCTCTTTTGGAGGGGTTCCCGAGCGGTCAAAGGGATCAGACTGTAAATCTGACGGCTCAGCCTTCGGAGGTTCGAATCCTCCCCCCTCCACCACGTCGTGGGCGCCCGGAGTGTCGGCGAGCCGGTCAGGCGGTTTC
This sequence comes from Thiocapsa sp., assembly GCF_022340925.1. Lineage (GTDB taxonomy): Bacteria > Pseudomonadota > Gammaproteobacteria > Chromatiales > Chromatiaceae > Thiocapsa. Next base: position 883 of record NZ_JAJDNA010000048.1, on the reverse strand, counting down.
GTCGCCGAGGTGATCGCTCACCGCGTCGGGCAGCACTGTGACAGAAGGTCTCCGCCGGGGCGGTCCTGGCGGACGTTAGGGGTGTGCAACCGGTCTAGCCGGGCAGACGGCTTGTGGAGTGCGGCCTCCACTTGACCGGTTTCGCTCGCTCGCGTGCATTGGCGAATTGGGTCGCAGCTCTGGTCGCGGGCCCGCCCGCTGATGTGCGCGCTTGCGCCGGGGGCTCGGCCGAGTGAGGATCCTCTGCGGGTGTAGTTCAATGGTAGAACCTCAGCCTTCCAAGCTGATGGTGTGGGTTCGATTCCCATCACCCGCTCCATTGAGTTGAGTGTCGTTTGCGACCGCCCATGTAGCTCAGTTGGTAGAGCACACCCTTGGTAAGGGTGAGGTCACCGGTTCGACTCCGGTCATGGGCTCCACTCTCGAGACGATCGGTGATCGTCGCGTCGCGCCCAGCGCGGCTTGTCGATTTGAACCATGTGGGGAGCCGTCGATGTCCAAAGAGAAATTCCAGCGCAGCAAGCCGCACGTCAACGTGGGGACGATTGGTCACGTGGACCATGGGAAGACGACGTTGACGGCGGCGATCACGATGCACCAGGCGAAGAAGTTTGGTGGTGAGGCGCGCGCCTACGATCAGATTGACAATGCGCCGGAGGAGCGTGAGCGTGGGATCACGATTGCCACGGCGCATGTGGAGTACGAGACGGAGAAGCGGCATTACGCGCACGTGGACTGTCCAGGGCATGCTGATTATGTGAAGAACATGATCACGGGGGCGGCGCAGATGGACGGGGCGATCCTGGTGGTGTCGGCGGCGGACGGGCCGATGCCGCAGACGCGTGAGCACATTCTGCTCTCGCGCCAGGTGGGTGTGCCCTAC
>NZ_JAJDNA010000047.1:0-15000 GCF_022340925.1 Thiocapsa sp. | reverse complement strand
CGGGTGCGCCGTGACCGCCGTCGGTCGGTGTCCATTGCAGGTCCGCATGAGGGTCCTGAGACAGGGGAGCCAGGTGATCCGTCTCTGGCGCGAATACCCAACTGGAGAGTGATCGTGGCAAAAAAGATAAATGCATATATCAAGTTGCAGGTCAAGGCAGGCGAGGCCAATCCGAGTCCGCCCGTCGGTCCCGCACTTGGCCAGCATGGCGTGAACATCATGGAGTTCTGCAAGGCGTTCAACGCGCGCACGCAAGAGCTCGAGAAGGGGATGCCGATCCCGGTGGTGATCACTGTCTACTCGGATCGTAGCTTCACCTTCATCACCAAGACCCCGCCGGCGTCGGTCCTCTTGAAGAAGACGGTCGGGATTCAGAAGGGCAGTCCGAATCCGAACACCAACAAGATCGGTGTCGTGAGCCGTGAGCAGCTCGAGCAGATCGCGACCAGCAAGATGCCGGATCTGACTGCGGCGGATCTGGATGCGGCTGTCCGCACCATCGCGGGCAGTGCGCGGGCGATGGGGCTTGAGGTCGAGGGTGTAATCTGATGGCTCAGTACTCGAAACGCATGCGCGCGATTCGTGAGCAGGTGGAGCGTGGCAAGCTCTACCCGGCGGAAGAAGCCTTTGAGCTCTTGAAGAACCTGTCGCGGGTCAAATTTCCCGAAAGCATCGACGTGGCCGTGAATTTGGGCGTTGACCCCCGAAAATCCGACCAGGTCGTCCGTGGCTCGACCGTGTTGCCGCACGGTATCGGGAAGACGGTTCGGGTGGCGGTGTTCGCACAGGGAACGGCGGCGGATGCCGCGACCGAGGCCGGTGCCGATCGCGTCGGCTTCGATGACCTCGCGGAGGACATCAAGGCCGGACAGCTCGATTTCGACGTCGTGATCGCCTCGCCGGATGCGATGCGTTTGGTCGGTCAGCTCGGCAAGATTCTCGGACCGCGGGGCCTGATGCCGAATCCCAAGGTGGGGACCGTGACGCCGGACGTTGCGGAGGCCGTTCGCAATGCGAAGGCGGGCCAGGTGCGCTATCGCACCGACAAGGCCGGCATCATCCATTGCCCGCTGGGCAAGGCCGATTTCGAGCCGGTCAAGCTCCGGGAGAATCTCGAGGCGCTTCTCGGTAACCTGATGAAGGCGAAGCCGAGCAGCTCCAAGGGCGTGTATATGAGAAAGGTCACGGTCTCCAGCACCATGGGGCCGGGCCTGACAGTGGATCACTCTGGGCTCAGTTATTGAGGTGATCTTGCGGCGCCCAGAGGCTCCGCAATCCAGGGCCTTCTTTGGGGTCCCGGCGCATGCCGGGAGCCGTCAAAGACCGCAGGTGTCTCCGGTGCCGGTATGGATTCGGGGTTGGAGACTTAATGGCTTGCCTGCCTGCGCAGACGGTGCTCCCGAATCAGTCTTGAGTGCTGGTGACGGTGCACACAATCGTCCCCGAGTGCGTGCCGGATGCGCGCCCGTCGGGGGCACCGGCAACCGCCGGTTTACCGAGTCATGAGGTGACGAACGTGGCGCTCAATTTTGCGCAAAAAGAAGCCATCGTTGCCGAAGTCGCGGAAGTCGCCAGAGGTGCTCATTCGGCCATTGGAGCCGAGTATCGGGGCTTGAGCGTGGCAGAGATGACACGACTACGCGTGGAGGCACGCAAGTCCGGGGTCTATGTCCGCGTGGTCAAGAACACCCTCGCCAGGCGTGCGTTACAAGACACCGACTTCGCGTGCATGAGTGAAGGGCTTAAAGGTCCCTTGGTTCTCGCATTCTCGCAGGAAGATCCGGGTTCGGCGGCGCGTGTCATGGAGGCCTTTGCGAAGGAGCACAACAAGGTCGAGGTGCGATTGGTCGCACTCGGAGGCAGACTCCTCGCCCCTTCGGAGATCGGCAATCTTGCGAAGATGCCGACCTACGAGCAGGCGATCAGTTTGCTGATGGCCGCCTTGAAGGCCCCTGTGCAAAAGCTTGCGGCGACCATCAACGAGGTGCCGGGCAAGCTGGTCCGCACCGTCGCCGCGATTCGCGATGCCAAAGAGGCCGCCTAGGCCGCCTGCATTCACCAGCAACCCACATTCAGACAGGGCTCAGGAGTATCCAATGGCCGTCTCAAAAGATGAGATCCTCGAAGCGATTGGCAACATGACCGTGCTTGAGGTCGTCGACCTCATCAGCGCGATGGAAGAGAAGTTCGGCGTTACCGCCGCTGCTGCCGTGGCCGCTCCGGCGGCCGGCACGGGCGGGGGCGGCGAGGCTGCGCCGGCCGAGGAGCAGACCGAGTTCGACGTCGTACTGGCGTCGTTCGGTGCGAACAAGGTTGCGGTCATCAAGGCCGTTCGCGCGATCACCGGCCTCGGCTTGAAGGAGGCGAAGGACGCCGTCGAAGGCGCTCCGACGACCCTGAAGGAGGCCATTTCAAAGGGCGAGGCCGAAGAGGCCAAGAAGCTGCTCGAAGAGGCTGGCGCCACCGTCGAAGTGAAGTAACGGCGCATTGCGTCGACTCCTCTTCGGCAGGACCTTTGGGCTGGCGGCGACGAGCCGCCGGCCTTTCGGCGTTGGGATCTGAGGCCCCGGCTTTCGCGCGCCTACAAGGTCCGGCAATGCGGCGTGGATGATCGTACCCTAACGGTCCGCCGCGCTACTCGCGATCCGCACCCGCGTTCACACCCGTCAGGGACCCAAGCACGTATCTTGAGGGAAGGGCATCATGGCCTATTCGTTCACCGAAAAAAAGCGCATCCGTAAAGACTTTGGCAAGCGTCCAAGCATCCTGGACGTGCCTTTCCTGTTGGCGACGCAGATCGATTCCTATCGGGAGTTTCTGCAGGCCGATCGGCCGGTCGAGGAGCTTCGCGATGTCGGGCTGCATGCCGCCTTCAAGACTGTTTTTCCGATTGAGAGCTACTCCGGTAACGCGGTGCTCGAATACGTCAGATATCGGCTCGGCGAGCCAGTCTTCGACGAGCGCGAGTGTCATCTGCGCGGGGCGACCTTTGCGGCGCCGCTGCGCGTGTTGTTGCGTCTCGTGATCTATGACAAGGAGGCCCCGGCGGGCTCCAAAGTAATCAAAGACGTGCGCGAGCAAGAGGCCTACATGGGCGAAGTGCCGCTCATGACCGGCACGGGCACCTTCATCATTAATGGCACCGAGCGGGTGATTGTGTCCCAGCTGCATCGGTCACCAGGTGTCTTCTTCGATCACGACAAGGGCAAGACGCATTCGTCCGGTAAGCTTCTCTTCTCGGCGCGGGTGATTCCCTACCGCGGGTCTTGGCTCGATTTCGAGTTCGATCCGAAGGACAACGTCTTTGTGCGGATCGACCGTCGCCGCAAGCTGCCGGCGACCGTTCTCCTGCGTGCGCTCGGCTATGGGGTTGAGGACATCCTCCAACGCTTCTTTGAGACGGACACGTTTCGGATCAAGGATCGCTCGGTTACCCTCGACCTGGTGCCCGAGCGGCTGCGGGGCGAGACGATCGGTTTCGACGTCCGCATCGGCGACGAGCTGCTCGTCGAATCGGGGCGCCGGGTGACGGCGCGACATATCCGCGAGCTCCAGAAGGCGGGGATCGAGCGTTTGGAGGTCCCGTCAGATTTTCTCATCGGCCGCATTCTTGCTCATGCACAGGTCGACACCGACACCGGCGAGGTGATTGCGGAGGCCAACGCCGAGATCACTCCGGATCTGCTGGACACCCTGTTCGAGAAGGGGATCGAGACCCTCGAGACACTCTTCGTAAACGACCTCGATCAGGGGCCCTATATCGCCGAGACCCTGCGGATCGACCCGACGACCAGCGATCTTGAGGCACAGGTCGAGATTTACCGGATGATGCGCCCGGGCGAGCCGCCGACCAAGGAGGCGGCCCAGAATCTATTCCACAACCTGTTCTTCACACCGGACCGTTACGACCTCTCGGCTGTTGGTCGGATGAAGTTCAACCGGCGGCTCGGACGTGCCTCGGAAGACGGGCCGGGGGTCATCTACGACGGACGCTACTTCAGCCGGCGCACGGATGAGCTCTCGAAGCGCCTCTGCGCGGAGCACGGCGAGGCGTCCGACATTATCGATGCCCTCAAGGTGCTCGTTGACCTGCGCAATGGACGAGGCAGTGTCGATGACATCGACCACCTGGGCAACCGGCGGATCCGCTGCGTCGGTGAGATGGCCGAGAACCAGTTCCGCGTGGGCCTGGTGCGGGTGGAGCGCGCCGTCAAGGAGCGTCTGTCCTTGGCCGAGTCTGAGGGACTGATGCCTCAGGAGCTGATCAATGCCAAGCCGGTGTCGGCGGCCATCAAGGAGTTCTTCGGCTCCAGTCAGCTCTCCCAGTTCATGGACCAGAACAACCCCTTGTCGGAGGTCACACACAAGCGTCGCGTCTCGGCGCTCGGTCCAGGTGGGCTGGCACGGGAGCGGGCCGGATTCGAGGTGCGCGATGTCCACCCGACCCATTATGGGCGGGTCTGCCCGATCGAGACGCCGGAGGGTCCCAACATCGGCCTAATCAACTCGCTGGCCGTCTACGCGCGCACCAACTCCTATGGCTTCCTGGAGACCCCTTACCGCAAGGTCGAGGGCGGCCGTGTGACCATGGACATTCAGTATCTCTCGGCGATCGAAGAGGGGAACTTCGTGATCGCCCAGGCCAATGCCACGCTCGATGGAGACGGTTACCTGACCGATGCGCTGGTCTCCTGCCGTCATGCCAACGAGTTCACCATGCGGGCCCCGGGAGAGGTCCAGTTCATGGACGTCTCGCCTCGCCAGATCGTGTCCGTGGCGGCATCGCTCATCCCCTTCCTCGAGCACGACGACGCGAATCGCGCCCTGATGGGCTCGAACATGCAGCGTCAAGCGGTTCCGACCTTGCGCGCGGAGAAGCCCCTGGTCGGCACGGGTATGGAGCGTGTGGTAGCGAAGGACTCGGGTGTCTGCGTGGTGGCGCGGCGAGGGGGCGTGATTGAATCGGTCGATGCCGCGCGGATCGTGGTCAGGGTCAACGACGAAGAGGCGGTCCACGGGGTCCCAGGGGTCGACATCTACAATCTGACCAAGTACACGCGGTCCAATCAGAACACGTGCATCAATCAGCGTCCGCTCGTCAAGTGCGGCGATGTGATCGGCCGCGACGACGTCCTGGCCGATGGTCCCTCGACCGACATGGGTGAGCTCGCCCTGGGCCAGAACCTGCGCGTCGCCTTTATGCCCTGGAACGGTTACAACTTCGAGGACTCGATCCTTATCTCGGAGCGGCTCGTCCAGGAAGACCGCTTCACCAGCATCCACATCGAGGAGCTGGCCTGTCTGGCGCGAGACACCAAGCTCGGGCCCGAGGAGATCACCAGCGACATCCCCAACGTGGGCGAGTCGGCCCTGGCCAAGCTCGACGAGTCGGGCATTGTCTACGTGGGCGCCGAGGTACGCGACGGCGACATCCTGGTGGGCAAGGTGACGCCCAAGGGCGAGACCCAGCTCACCCCGGAGGAGAAGCTGCTGCGGGCCATCTTCGGCGAGAAGGCGTCCGATGTGAAGGATACGTCGCTGCGGCTGCCTTCCGGCATGAGCGGAACCGTCGTCGATGTCCAGGTGTTCACACGCGACGGGGTGGAGAAGGACAAGCGGGCGCTCGAGATCGAAGAGATGGAGCTCGACCGCGTCCGCAAGGACTTCGCCGACCAGCAACGCATCATGGAGAACGACACCTTTCAGCGCGTCGAGCGGTTGCTGGTGGGCAAGGTCGCGGATGGCGGTCCCCAGGGTCTTGCGGCGGGCTCGAAGGTGACGAAGGCCTACCTCTACGACCTCGCGGGTCAAGGGTCGCGAGATCAGTGGCTCGAGATCCGCATGCGGTCCGAAGACGTGGCCACTCAGCTCGAGGCGGTCGCCGGGCAGATCAAGCAGCAGAGGGAGGAATTCCGCGATCGCTACGAGGTCAAGAAGCGCAAGATCTCCAGCGGCGACGACCTGGCTCCCGGCGTGCTCAAGATGGTGAAGGTCTACGTGGCGGTCAAGCGGCGCATTCAGCCGGGTGACAAGATGGCCGGGCGGCACGGCAACAAAGGGGTCATCTCCAAGGTGGTTCCGGTCGAAGACATGCCCTTCTCGGCCGACGGCGAGCCGGTCGATATCGTCCTGAATCCGCTGGGTGTGCCCTCGCGCATGAATGTCGGTCAGGTCCTCGAGACACATCTCGGCTGGGCGGCCAACGGGCTGGGTGTAAAGATCGAGCGGATGCTCCGCGCGCAGGCTGCCGTCGCGGATCTACGTTCCTTCCTGGAGCAGATCTACAACAACAGCGGTAAGCGCGAAGACCTGGACAGCTTCAGCGACGACGAGATTCGCGATCTTGCCCGGCACCTGACACGGGGGGTGCCTCTGGCGACGCCGGTTTTCGATGGGGCCACGGAAGAAGAGATTCGCGCGATGTTGCAGCTGGCCGAGCGCGACAATTCGCAGCAGGGTATCCCAAGCGGTCAGACCATTCTCTTCGACGGTCGCTCGGGTGACCCCTTCGAGCGCCCCGTCACGGTCGGGTATATGTACATGATCAAGCTCAACCACCTGGTCGACGACAAGATGCATGCGCGCTCGACCGGCCCTTACAGCCTGGTGACTCAGCAGCCATTGGGCGGGAAGGCTCAGTTCGGTGGTCAGCGCTTCGGTGAGATGGAGGTCTGGGCACTCGAGGCCTACGGTGCCGCCTATACCTTGCAGGAGATGCTCACGGTGAAGTCCGACGACGTCAACGGCCGCACCAAGATGTACAAGAACATCGTCGACGGCGACCATCGCATGGAGGCCGGCATGCCGGAGTCGTTCAATGTGCTGGTGAAAGAGATCCGTTCGCTTGCCATCAACGTCGAGCTCCATCAGGACTAGATGGCACGGGGCACACCACAGGCACAGTTGCGTTAAGCCGCGGGCGTCGGCCTGGCAGGTCGAAGTCCACCGGCGTTGCGCACGATGCCACCTCGGCGCAGGGCTTCAACGCTCGTCTGAACGCGGATAAACGCCATCGCAGGCAGGAGATCAAGATCTTGAAAGATCTATTGAAAATTATCAAGCAACAGGGTCAGGCTCTGGAATTCGACGCGATCAAGATCGGGCTCGCCTCCCCCGAGATGATCCGTTCCTGGTCCTATGGCGAGGTCAAGAAGCCCGAAACCATCAACTATCGCACCTTCAAGCCGGAGCGCGACGGGCTTTTCTGCGCCAAGATCTTCGGCCCGATCACGGATTACGAGTGCATCTGCGGAAAGTACAAGCGGCTCAAGCACCGTGGCGTCGTGTGCGAGAAGTGCGGCGTTGAGGTCACCCTGGCCAAGGTCCGCCGTGAGCGGATGGGACATATCGATCTTGCGAGCCCGGTCGCCCACATCTGGTTTCTGAAGTCCCTGCCGTCGCGAATCGGCCTTCTGCTTGACATGACGTTGCGCGACATCGAGCGTATCCTCTATTTCGAGTCCTTCGTGGTGGTGGATCCGGGCTTGGTGCAAGACCTGGAGCGCGGACAGTTGCTCAATGACGAGCAATACTTGGAGGCGCTCGAGGCCAATGGCGACGAGTTCGACGCGCGCATGGGCGCGGAGGCCGTGTACGAGCTGCTGCGCACCATCGACATGCCCGCCGAGATTCGGCGCATGCGCGAGGAGATCGAAAGCACCAACTCCGAAACCAAGATCAAGAAGCTGTCCAAGCGGCTCAAGCTGATGGAGTCGCTGCTCGGCTCCGGCAATCGCCCTGAGTGGATGATCCTCACCGTTCTGCCCGTCCTGCCGCCGGAGCTCAGACCCCTGGTGCCCCTCGACGGCGGTCGTTTTGCGACCTCGGATCTCAATGATCTCTACCGCCGAGTGATCAACCGCAACAATCGTCTGAAGCGGCTCCTGGACCTGGTCGCGCCCGACATCATTGTGCGCAATGAGAAGCGCATGCTCCAGGAGTCGGTTGATGCCCTGCTGGACAACGGGCGGCGCGGCCGTGCGATTACCGGGACCAACAAGCGTCCATTGAAATCGCTCGCCGACATGATCAAAGGGAAGCAGGGCCGGTTTCGCCAGAACCTGCTCGGAAAGCGCGTGGATTACTCCGGACGCTCGGTCATCGTGGTCGGCCCGACACTGATGCTGCATCAATGCGGTTTGCCCAAGCGGATGGCCCTCGAGCTCTTCAAGCCCTTCATCTTCAGCAAGCTGCAGCTGCGTGGCTTGGCCGCCACCATCAAGGCCGCGAAGAAAATGGTCGAGCGCGGGACCCCGGACGTCTGGGATATCCTCGATGAGGTGATCCGCGAGCATCCGGTGATGCTGAATCGAGCCCCCACCCTACATCGGCTCGGCATCCAGGCCTTCGAGCCGGTCCTGATCGAGGGTAAGGCAATCCAGCTCCATCCGCTCGTCTGCACCGCCTTCAACGCCGATTTCGATGGCGACCAGATGGCGGTGCATGTGCCGCTGTCACTGGAGGCGCAGCTCGAGGCCCGCGCACTCATGATGGCCTCCAACAACATCCTCTCTCCCGCCAACGGCGAGCCCATCATCGTCCCCTCGCAGGATGTGGTGCTCGGTCTCTATTACATGACCCGCGAGCGGGTGAGCGCGCGAGGGGAGGGGTGCTTCTTTTCCGACATCGACGAGGCGCGCCGTGCCTATGAGACGGGCCATGCCGATCTGCATGCGCGCTGCAAGGTGCGCATTCGGGAGGTGATCAAGCAGAAGGATGGCTCGATGCATGAGTGCACCGGCATCAAGGACACGACCCTGGGACGCGCCCTGGTGTTTGCGATCGTGCCGGATGGCCTGCCCTTTGAGCTGGTCGACCGCGCGCTTGGCAAAAAGCAGATCTCAAAGCTAATCAACACCTGCTACAGGCAGCTTGGCCTCAAAGAGACGGTGGTCTTCGCCGATCAGATCATGTATCTGGGTTTCCGGATGGCGACGCGCGCGGGCGTTTCGATCGGCCTGGAGGACATGGCCGTGCCGGAAGAGAAGGCTGCGATCCTCGCGGGCGCCGAGAAGGAGGTCAAGGACATTCAGGACCAGTATGCCTCCGGTCTGGTGACCAATGGTGAACGCTACAATAAGGTCGTGGACATCTGGTCACACACCAATGATCGAGTCGCAAAATCGATGATGAGCAAGCTCGGCAAGGACAGCGTCATCGACCGCGACGGCAACGTCGTGACTCAGGATTCGTTCAACTCGATCTACATGATGGCCGACTCCGGGGCACGCGGCTCGGCGGCGCAGATCCGGCAACTCGCCGGGATGCGCGGTCTCATGGCCAAGCCGGACGGCTCGATCATCGAGACACCCATCACGGCGAATTTCCGCGAGGGCCTGAACGTCATCCAGTACTTCATCTCCACGCACGGGGCTCGGAAGGGTCTGGCCGACACCGCCTTGAAGACTGCCAACTCGGGATACCTGACCCGCCGGTTGGTGGACGTGGCGCAGGACATGGTCGTGCTGGAGGAGGACTGCGGCACCGAGGGCGGTCTCGTGATGGCGCCGATCATCGAAGGTGGTGATGTCGTCGAGCCGTTGCGTGAGCGTATCCTGGGTCGGGTGGCCGCGACCGATGTCTATCGTCCGGGAACCGATGAGCTCGCCTGCGAGGCCGGCACCTTGCTCGATGAATCCTGGGTGGAGCGCTTCGAGACCTTCGGCATCGATCAGGTGCGCGTGCGTTCACCGATCACCTGCGAGTCGCGCCTTGGCGTTTGTGCGCAGTGCTATGGTCGCGATTTGGCACGCGGTCACCGGGTGAACCTGGGCGAGGCGGTCGGCGTCATCGCCGCCCAGTCGATCGGGGAGCCGGGGACCCAGCTCACCATGCGCACCTTTCATATCGGCGGAGCGGCGTCCCGGGCCGCGGCGGTCAACAGCATCGACATCAAGAACTCCGGCTCGGTGCGGCTGCACAACATCAAGACAGTCGAGCACCACTCCGGAAAGAACCTCGTGGCGGTCTCGCGTTCCGGTGAGTTGACCGTGGTCGATGAGCGGGGACTCGAGAAGGAACGCTACAAGGTCCCCTATGGAGCAAGCCTTCGCGTGGCTGACGGCGATCCCGTCAATCCGGGCGACGTGGTCGCCAATTGGGACCCCCACACCCACCCGGTCGTCACGGAGGTCGCCGGGACACTTGCGTTCGAGGACTTCCTCGAGGGGGTCACCGTGCAGGCTCAAGCCGACGACGTCACTGGTCTGACCTCGCGCGTGGTCATCGATCCCAAGCAGCGGCCCGCGGCGGGCAAGGACCTGCGCCCGATGGTCAAGCTGCTCGACCAGGACGGCAGTGAGCTCAAGATCGCGGGCACCGACCTGCCGGCGCGCTATTTCCTGCCGGCGGGCGCGATCGTCAGCGTCGAGGACGGGGCCAAGGTCGGTGTGGGGGACATCCTGGCACGCATTCCCCAAGAGTCGAGCAAGACGCGCGATATCACGGGTGGGCTTCCGCGTGTGGCGGATCTGTTCGAGGCCCGCAAGCCGAAAGAGGCCGCCTTGCTGGCGGAGGCGAGCGGCACGATTGGCTTCGGCAAGGATACCAAGGGCAAGCAGCGCCTCATCATCACCACGGACGATGGCGAGACGGTCGAGGAGCTGATCCCCAAGTGGCGCAATGTGAACGTCTTCGAGGGAGAGCGCGTCGAGCGTGGCGAGATGATCGCCGATGGCGAGTTGGCCTCACACGACATCCTGCGCCTTAAAGGAATCACGGCATTGGCCGAGTACCTGGTCAAGGAGATTCAGGACGTCTACCGTCTTCAAGGCGTCAGGATCAACGACAAGCACATCGAGGTCATCGTTCGCCAGATGCTCCGCAAAGTCGAGGTGACATCGGCGGGCGATACCCGGTTGCTGCGCGGTGAGCAGGTCGAGCATTCGGCGGTTCTCGACGAGAACAAGCGTGTCATGGCCGAGGGCAAGCAGCCGGCGCTCTATGAGCCGCTGCTCCTTGGTATCACCAAGGCCTCTCTGGCGACCGAGTCCTTCATCTCGGCCGCGTCCTTCCAAGAGACGACCCGGGTCCTGACTGAGGCCGCTGTCCGTGGCTCAACCGACCGGCTGGCGGGTTTGAAGGAGAACGTGATCGTGGGGCGCCTGATCCCCGCCGGCTCCGGTTTGGCCTACCACCTCGACCGACGCCAGCAGCGACAGATCGAGGCGCAAGCCTCCTCCAAGGTCGAGATGGCGCCAGAGGAGCTCGAAGAGGCGCTGAAGAAGGCGCTGAATACGTCGGATGCCGGTTAAATGCTGATCGAATCGGCGCCTTGGTCGGTCCAATCCGTCGGGCCGCCCGGTTGACACGTCTTGGGTGCCTCCCTATACTGCCCTGTCTGAGCTAGCCGGCTTCTTGCCGGCTAGCCTCTTTTTTTCTTGGTCCGGTTCTTTGGTCTGGGCACCCATCCGCCCGGTCCCCGAGTCGATCGATCGCATTCGTGCGGCGAGGCTGGCTGCCTGTCCAGCCGGCCGGCGGCCGTTCAGCAGTCGTTTGACACTCGGTAACTTGAGGGTCGTGTTTTCGGCGCCGAGACGCCACTGGAGACTGATTGTATGGCAACGATCAACCAACTCGTCCGAAAGCCCCGGAAGCGAAACGTGGCGAAGAGCACCGTGCCCGCGCTGGAGGCTTGCCCGCAGCGCCGTGGCGTGTGCACCCGGGTCTACACGACCACGCCCAAGAAGCCCAACTCGGCATTGCGCAAGGTTGCGCGCGTGCGGTTGACGAATGGCTATGAAGTCGCCTCGTACATCGGCGGCGAGGGGCACAACCTCCAGGAGCACTCGGTCGTCCTCATCCGCGGCGGACGTGTCAAGGACCTCCCGGGTGTGCGCTATCACACGGTGCGTGGGACGCTGGATACCTCGGGCGTCGAGAAGCGTCGGCAGGGCCGGTCCAAGTATGGCGCGAAGCGGCCGAAGAGCTGAGCCCGGACACTGAATCAGTCCAACGAGCGAAGTCGGAGTCGAAACCAACATGCCGAGAAGACGCGTTGCTGCCCGTCGCCAGATCCTTCCCGATCCGAAGCACGGAAGCGAGCTTTTGACGAAATTCATCAACATGATGATGGAGGACGGCAAGAAGTCGGTCGCCGAACGAATCATCTACCGGGCACTCGATCAGGTCGCCGAGAAGAAAGGAGGGCGTCCTGTCGAGCTGCTCGAGCAGGCGATGGACAACGTGCGCCCGGCGGTCGAGGTGAAGTCGCGTCGGGTGGGCGGTGCGACCTATCAGGTGCCGGTCGAGGTTCGGTCCACCCGTCGTAACTCCTTGGCCATGCGTTGGATTATCGATGCCGCCCGCAAGCGCTCGGAGAAGTCGATGGCGCTGCGGTTGGCAGGCGAGCTGATGGATGCGGCCGATGCCCGCGGGTCGGCGGTGAAGAAAAAAGAAGATACCCACCGGATGGCCGAGGCGAACAAGGCCTTCTCCCATTACCGCTGGTAGCAGCGGAGATCGGCTTTCATTGAAGCAGGACGGATACAGTCGTGGCACGTAGCACCCCAATCGAGCGGTATCGAAACCTCGGCATCATGGCCCACATCGATGCCGGGAAGACCACTACCACCGAGCGCGTCCTGTTCTACACGGGTGTGTCGCACAAGCTCGGCGAGGTCCACGATGGTGCCGCAACCATGGACTGGATGGAGCAGGAGCAGGAGCGCGGTATCACGATTACCTCGGCTGCGACGACCTGCTTCTGGAAGGGGATGAGCCGCGAGCGCCCTGAGCACCGGATCAATATCATCGATACGCCCGGGCACGTCGATTTCACCATCGAGGTCGAGCGTTCGCTGCGCGTGCTCGACGGTGCCTGTGCCGTCTTCTGTGCAGTCGGCGGGGTTGAGCCTCAGTCCGAGACGGTGTGGCGCCAGGCCGACAAATATGGCGTTCCGCGCATTGCCTTCGTGAACAAGATGGACCGGATGGGTGCGAATTTCTTTCGTGTCGTGCAGCAGGTCAAGGACCGGCTAGGCGGAAATGCCGTGCCGATCCAGGTCCCGATCGGCGCCGAAGAGGACTTCCAGGGCGTCGTCGATCTCGTCAAGATGAAGGCGGTTTACTGGGACGAGGCCTCGCGCGGAATGGAATACGAGCTTCGCGAGATCCCCGGCGATCTCCAAGATCTCTGCGTCGAATGGCGCGAGCGCATGGTGGAAGCGGCGGCCGAGGCCAGCGAAGAATTGATGGAGAAGTATCTCGAAGGGCACGAGTTGACAGGTCAGGAGATCCAAGAGGGTTTGCGTGCGCGGACCTTGAAGAGCGAGATCGTCCCGATGTTGTGTGGGTCGGCATTCAAGAACAAGGGCGTTCAGGCGATGTTGGACGCTGTGATCGACTACATGCCCTCACCGGTCGACGTCCCCGCCATCAAAGGGATCCTCGACGACAAGGAAGAGAGCGAGGCTGAGCGGCCGTCGTCGGATGACGCCCCGTTCGCCGCACTTGCATTCAAGATCGCCACCGACCCTTTCGTCGGGACGCTGACCTTTTTTCGGGTGTACTCCGGTGTGCTGAAGTCCGGCGACTCCGTTTACAACCCGGTCAAGACCAAGAAAGAGCGCATCGGGCGCATCCTGCAGATGCACGCGAACGAGCGGCAGGAGATCAAGGAGGTCCGCGCGGGCGATATCGCGGCGGCGGTCGGACTGAAGGACGTCACGACCGGAGATACGCTCTGCGATCAGAACCACGTTATCACGCTGGAGCGCATGGAATTCCCCGAGCCGGTCATCTCGGTCGCGGTCGAGCCCAAGACCAAGGGCGATCAGGAGAAGATGGGCGTCGCGCTGTCGAAGCTCGCACAGGAGGATCCGTCCTTCCGCGTGCACACCGATGAGGAGTCCGGTCAGACCATCATCTCCGGGATGGGAGAGCTACACCTGGAGATCATCGTCGATCGCATGCGCCGGGAGTTCAAGGTCGAGGCCAACGTCGGTGCGCCCCAGGTCAGCTATCGCGAGACCATCCGCAAGTCGGTGGAGCAGGAGACCAAGTTTGCCCGCCAGTCCGGCGGTCGCGGGCAGTACGGCCATGTGTATCTGCGCATCGAGCCGCAGGAGCCGGGTACAGGTTACGAGTTCGTCAATGCCATTGTCGGCGGGGTCGTGCCCAAGGAGTACATTCCTGCCGTCGACAAGGGAATCCAGGAGGCCATGAAGAACGGCGTCCTGGCAGGTTTCCCAATGGTGGATATCAAGGTCACGCTCTACGATGGCTCCTATCATGAGGTCGATTCGAGCGAGATGGCGTTCAAGATTGCGGGCTCGATGGGGGTGAAGGAGGGAGCGGCCAAGGCGAAGCCGGTGCTGCTCGAGCCGATCATGAAGGTGGAGGTTGTCACCCCCGAGGAGAACATGGGCGACGTGATGGGCGACCTCAACAGCCGGCGCGGGATGATTCAGGGGATGGACGACGCGCCATCCGGCAAGATCATCCGGGCAGAGGTCCCCTTGTCCGAGATGTTCGGCTATGCGACGGACCTTCGCTCGGCGACCCAAGGTCGGGCGACGTACAGCATGGAGTTCTGTAAGTACAACGAGGTGCCCGCCAGCATTGCCGAAGCGGTCTCCAAGAAACAGTAACGAGTGACAGGGGAAGAGCGGGATGTCCAAAGAGAAATTCCAGCGCAGCAAGCCGCACGTCAACGTGGGGACGATTGGTCACGTGGACCATGGAAAGACGACGTTGACGGCGGCGATCACGATGCACCAGGCGAAGAAGTTTGGTGGTGAGGCGCGCGCCTACGATCAGATTGACAATGCGCCGGAAGAGCGTGAGCGTGGGATCACGATTGCCACGGCGCATGTGGAGTACGAGACGGAGAAGCGGCATTACGCGCACGTGGACTGTCCGGGGCATGCTGATTATGTGAAGAACATGATCACGGGGGCGGCGCAGATGGACGGGGCGATCCTGGTGGTGTCGGCGGCGGACGGGCCGATGCCGCAGACGCGTGAGCACATTCTGCTCTCGCGCCAGGTGGGTGTGCCCTAC